>JAAYVT010000528.1 GCA_012517025.1 Phyllobacteriaceae bacterium
ACCCCGACGGCGACCCGCAGGCTCCCGACCGGCGTGCCGGCGATGCGTTGCAGCCCCAGCACCATGAGCGGCTGCGCCGCCCCGAGCGTCGCCGCCACCCCGCCCGGCAGGCGATAGGCGCCGATGAACAGGCAGGTCCAGAAGATCGCGAAGTTGAGCCCGCCGAGGATCAGCATCCGCCCCCACCACACGCCCTGCGGCAGCCGCCGCACCATCGCCAGCAGCAGCAGGCCGGCCGGCAGCGCCCGCAGCACCGACAACCAGATCGGGCGATCCGGCGGCAGCCACTCGGTGGTGATCAGATAGGTGCTGCCCCAGATCGTCGGCGCCAGCGCGGTCGCGGCGAGGTCTGCGAGCCTCATGTCCGATTTCCTCGTCGGTGGAAGTGATGTCTCGACATCGAGATAAAGCGAATTCGTCTCGATGTCGAGACATCTCCGCCTTGACCCTCCGGAGTGGCTGGGATGATCTCGCCGCATGGACCACGTCGACGCGATTCTCGCCCAATGGCACCGCGAGCGCCCGGACCTCGACGTCGAGGCGATGGGCATCCTCGGGCGGCTCACCCGGCTGCACGCCCATCTGCGCCACGCGGTCGAGCGCAATCTCGCCGCCCACGGCCTCAATGGCTCGAGTTTCGACATCCTGGCGACGCTGCGGCGGTCCGGTCCGCCGCATCGGCTGTCGCCGGGCGATCTGATGGCGACGTCGATGGTCGCTTCCGGCACCATGACCAATCGCATCGATCAGCTGGAGAAGATCGGGCTGGTCGAGCGTCTGCCCAATCCGGAGGACGGTCGTTCCGTCCTGGTGGCGTTGACGCCGGCCGGCCTCGACCGTGTCGAAGCCGCCGTCACCGCCCACGTCGCGACCCAGAACCGTCTGCTCGCCGGCCTCTCGTCGGTCGAGCGCGCCGCCCTCGACGCGGCGTTGCGCGCCGCTCTCGCTCGCTTCGAGTGACCGCCGTTCGGCCTCAGCCCCGCCGGATCGCCGCGACGAGCGGCGGGATCGCCGCCGCCACCGCGCGTTCGAGATCGCGGACCCCGAAGCGGCTCGCCGGGGCGAGGTCGCGGGTCGGCGGCAGATGCAGGAAGGCGACCGGCCGCTCGCCCGCCGTCTCGATCGCCCGCCGCAGCAAGCCGTTGCAGAGATAGGTCCCGGCGTCTCCCGAGGCCTCGACCGGCAGGCCGAGCGCCGCGATCGCCGCGACCAGCGCCTCGACCGGTGCCGTCGCGACGCGCCGGCCGGGAAAGCTCGACGCCAGGGCGCCGGGCCGTGCCCGCTCTCCCGCCGCGTCGACCGCCGCCACCATCGTCCGCGTCGAGGCGAAGCGTTCCACCCGGATGGTCCGGGCGCGACGCGCCAACCCCGTCGCCAGCACCGCGTCCGGCGCCACCGTCTCGACCAGCTCGGAGAACGTCGCGATCGCCGCCCAGGTCACCGGCAGCACCCGCACGACCAGATCGACGCGCCGAGCGAGATCGCCGCGCTCGGCGAGGCGGGCGATCACCTCCGCCGTCGGGTTGCGCGGCGCGCCGGGGAAGGGGCCGAAGCCGGTCAGAAGCAGGCGCGGGCGCTCCATCCGATCCGCCCCGCCGCCTCAGATCCCGAGCAGGCCGGCGATCTCGTCGACCGCGATCGAGGCGGAGACCTTGCCGTCGCGCACCCCGTGCTCGAGGTCGTGCAGGCGGTGGGCGACCCGGGCGTCGTGACGCAGCGCCTGCATCACCCGCTCCTCCAGCATCGACCACATCCACGCCACCTGCTGCACCCGCCGCCGTTCGGCGAATTCGCCGGTCGCCTCGAGCTTGGTGCGATGGGTCTCGACCTCGCCCCACATCGCGTCGAGGCCCTGATTGGCGAGGCCGGAGATCAACACGACGGGCGGCGTCCAGCTCGACGACTTCGCCGCCATGATGTTGAGCGCCGCCCGGTATTCGGACGCCGCCATGCGCGCCCGCGCGGCGTTGTCGCCGTCCGATTTGTTGACCGCGATCATGTCTGCGATCTCCAGCACGCCCTTCTTGATGCCCTGCAGCTCGTCGCCGGCGCCCGGCAGCATCAGGACCAGGAAGAAGTCGACCATGCCGGCGACGGTGGTTTCCGACTGGCCGACGCCGACCGTCTCCACCAGGATCACGTCGAAGCCGGCCGCCTCGCAGAGCATCATGGTCTCGCGCGTCTTCGCCGCCACCCCGCCGAGCGTGCCCGAGGACGGCGAGGGCCGGATGAAGGCGTTGCGATCGACGGCGAGCCGCTCCATCCGCGTCTTGTCGCCGAGGATCGAGCCGCCGGTGCGGGTCGAGGACGGATCGACCGCCAGCACCGCCACCTTGTGGCCGGCAGCGGTCAGGTTGGCGCCGAGCTGATCGATGGTGGTCGACTTGCCGACCCCCGGCACGCCGGTGATGCCGACCCGATGCGCCCGGCCGGTCGTCGGCAGCAGCACCTGCACCAGCGCCCGCGCCTTGGCCTGATGCTCCGGCTTCTTCGATTCGACCAGGGTGATGGCGCGGGCGAGGGTGGAGCGATCGCCGGCGAGGATCTTCGCCGCCAATTCTTCCACCGGCACGTCGCGCGCCGCGTGCACGGCCGCGTGCGGACGCGACGGCGGCGTGGTGGAGACGTCGCCGGCGGCGTCGACCGAGACGTGGGCGAGGTCGGCGGTGGGCGGCGCGAAGGAGGAACGGGTCATCGAGCGTCTCTCGGACGGTGGGGCGGAAACCGGATCGTCCTGTCCTGCCTTCTCTCGCGCGCGGTGTCCAGACGATTTTCGTCGATCGACGGAATGTGTGAGGAGTTTCAATCGGGTAGCTTCGTTGTGCGACCTCGGCGGGGCGCTGTCGAGGTCGCGACGCCGCTCACCCCTCCGGCGGCGCCACCGCCAGCGCGAAGGCCTGGATC
The DNA here is from genome assembly GCA_012517025.1 of Phyllobacteriaceae bacterium. Classification (GTDB taxonomy): domain Bacteria; phylum Pseudomonadota; class Alphaproteobacteria; order Rhizobiales; family Ancalomicrobiaceae; genus Pinisolibacter. Next base: position 2,905 of record JAAYVT010000528.1, read on the forward strand.
TCGGCGACCTCCTTCAGCCGGTCGAACCGGCCGGAGGCACCGCCGTGGCCGGCGCCCATGTTGGTGTGCAGCAGGAACGGTCCGCCGCTCGCCTTCGCCCGCAGCCGGGCGATCCATTTCGCCGGCTCCCAATAGGTGACGCGCGGATCGCTCACCCCGGCCAGCGCCAGGATCGGCGGGTAGGGTTTCGCCTCGACGTTGTCGTAAGGGCTGTAGCCGAGGATGGTGCGGAAGGCCGCCTCGTCCTCGATCGGGTTGCCCCATTCCGGCCATTCCGGCGGGGTCAGCGGCAGGGTCGGATCGCACATCGTGGCGAGCACGTCGACGAACGGCACCTCGGCGACCACCCCGGCGAAGAGCTCGCCGGCCCGGTTGGCGATCGCCCCCATCAGCATGCCGCCGGCCGAGCCGCCCTGCGCCACGATCCGCCCCGCCCGCGTCACGCCGGTGGCGATCAGATGGCGGGCGGCGGCGACGAAGTCGTCGAAGGTGTTGGTCTTGTGCTCGCGCCGGCCCTGCGCGTACCAGCGGAAGCCCTTGTCCTTGCCGCCGCGCACGTGCGCCACGGCATGGACGAAGCCGCGATCGACCAACGACAGCACGGTGGTGGAGAAGGCGGCGGGGATCGAGATGCCGTAGGCACCGTAGCCGTAGAGCAGCACCGGCGCCGAGCCGTCGAGCGGGGTCGAGCGGCGGCGCAGCAGCGTCACCGGCACGGTCTCGCCGTCGGCGGTCGGAGCGAAGACGCGGGTGGTGACGTAATCGGCCGGGTCGTGACCGCTCGGAACCTTCTGTTCCTTGCGCAGCACCCGCTCGCGCGTCTCCATGTCGTAGTCGTAGACCCGCGCCGGCGTGGTCGGCGACGAATAGGAGAAGCGGATCGAGGTCGTGGCGAACTCGAACCCGCCGAGCAGCCCGAGCGAATAGGCTTCCTCCTCGAAGGCGATGGCGTGCTCGGCGCCGTCGGCGAGGCGGCGGACGACGATCCGCGGCAGCCCCTCCACCCGCTCCAGCCGGACGAGATGATCGCGGTAGGCGGTCTGCGACAGGATCAGCCGGCCGGGGACGTGGGGGACGAGCTCGCGCCAGTTCTCCCGCCCGGGGGCGGCGACCGGCGTCGTGACGATGTGGAAATCCTCCGCGCCGCCGCCGTTGGTCAGGACGACGAGGCTCTCGCCGACGTGCTCGACGTCGTATTCCTCGGCGGTGAGGCGCGGGGCGACCATACGCGGGGCGGCGGCCGGATCGTCGGCCTCGATCAGATGGACCTCCGAGGTCTCGTGATCGTGCACCGAGATCACCACGAACCGCCCGGAGAGCGTCTTGCCGACACCGACGAAGAAGCCGGGATCGGCCTCCTCGTAGACGAGGACGTCTTCGCTCAGCGGCGTCCCCAGGCGATGCCGGAACACCCGCGAGGGGCGATGTTCCTCGTCGACGCGGACGTAGAAGAAGGTTTCCCCGTCGGCCGCCCATACGATCTCGCCGCCGGTCTCCTCCACCACGTCGTCGAGATCGACGTCGCGTTCGACGTCGCGGACCCGCAACGTGAAGTATTCCGAGCCGGTCTCGTCGGCGCCCCAGGCGATCCGGCGATGGTCGGGCGAATGAACGACGCCGGACAGGCGGAAATAACTCTTGCCGGCGGCGCGGGCGTCGCCGTCGAGCAGGATCTGCTCGGCGCCGCCGTCGCGCGGGGTGCGGACGTGGATCGGATGCTGACCGCCCGTCACGTGGCGCGCCGCGTAGGCCCAGGCGCCGTCCGGCGCCGGCACGCTCGAATCGTCCTGCTCGATGCGTCCCTTCATCTCCTCGAACAACTGCTCGCGCAGCGTCGCAGCCGCCGCCGTCACCGCCTCGGCGTGACGGTTCTCGGCCTCGAGATGGGTCCGGATCTCGGTCGGCAGGCGGGAGGGATCGCGCATCGCCTCCTGCCAGTTGTCCGCCCGCAACCAAGCGTATTCGTCGTGGATCTCGACCCCGTGCAGAAAGCGCGTGGTGTCGCGCGGCGCGGGCGTCGGCGCGGCGGCGGGAGCGAGTGGGGCGTGGGCGGAGGTCATCGGGCTGGGTCCTCGTCGGCCGCGGGAGCGGGGTCGTTCGGCGAACCGCCGGCGGAACGCGGACGGCGGCGCGGCGAGCGCGTCGGACCGATTTAGGCCGGTCGCGCCGCCGCCGCAATCGTCGCGCGCCCCGCCGCCGCGACCGGTCGCCGGTAATGGCCGCGCATTCGCACGGCCCGCACCCGGTCGGACGCCGACGAACACCGATTCGTGATCGCCGAACGCGACCGATCGTCCCATCGACGTCGCGCTTTGCTCGTGGCGCAGCGACTTCGCCTTGGTCTCGTTGCGCCCGGACGCCGTGTCGAGATCCGGTCGACTGCGAATTTCAAACAAGATTCGATTCGAGATCTTGTGCTTCGTGAGACTTCTGCCTATACGAAGAAATCGAATTACGGGTGAAGCGATTCAATCGGCATTTTCCCGAGTTGAAGACCGATCTTCGGGTCGGCCTTCCGCCACGATGGGATCTCTTCACACGATGGGCAGACCCGAGGGTGCGCCCTCCGGCAAGACAGGTGAAAGATGACCGACACGTCCAACAGCAATCTCATCGATCTGGCCGCCGATATCGTTTCGGCCTACGTGAGCAACAACACCGTTCCCTCGACGGAACTGTCGGGTCTGATCGCCGAGGTCTACGGCGCGCTGCAGCGCACCTCCACCGGCGTGGCGCCGGAGCCGATCCCCGAGCCGCTGAAGCCGGCGGTTCCGGTGAAGAAGTCGGTCAACCCCGACTTCATCGTCTGCCTCGAGGACGGCAAGAAGTTCAAGTCGCTGAAGCGTCATCTGCGCACCCAGTACAACATGACGCCGGAAGAATACCGCGAGAAGTGGGGCCTGCCGGCCGACTATCCGATGGTCGCCCCGAACTACGCCCAGGCGCGCTCCGACCTCGCCAAGAAGATGGGCCTCGGTCAGCAGCGTCGCCGCGGCGGCCGCTGATCGCGCGCACTCCCACTCTTCGACGTTTCGACGCCGCGGCCGTCATCGGCCGCGGCGTCTTCGTGTCCGCGTCCGCCGTCGCGCAGGAAGCGGACGAGGCGCGGCGGCGTTCGCCCCTCGTCGCGCCACAGCGCCAGCTCGGCGTCGAGCGCCTCGACGAGGCCGGCGTGGCGGGCGAGCGCATAGCTCCAGTGGCCCGAGCGCCCACGCCGCCGCTCCGCCGTCAACGCCCGCATCATCAGATCGAGAACCCGTCGTCGCCCTTCGGCCGAGACGTCGGCGAGATCGGCCGGCGCCACCGGCAGGAGGCGCGGCAACAGCCGCTCGCGTTCGCCGTCGCGCCAACGGTCGTGTCCGCGCGAGCCGTTCGTCGTCGGGGGGAGGGGGGTCGTCATCCGGGGGTCTCCTGTCGCCGCCGGAGCCCATTGTGACGGACGCCAGAGCGAGGGGGACAACCTCGCGGATGTCAGACGCAACGACAGATTGGACAAATTCACCATATATATCTTCAGTTATCCCCATGTCCCCCCGTCACCCGATAATCGAGAGGTATTTATTCCTATTCTCTCGTGACGGGAGGGATCCTCGATGTTGCTTGCATCTCCGGAATCGCGGGCCTGGGCCCCGGTCGGGCGTTTCGGCGTGCCCCGGCCCACCGAGCGGCGGCGCGACCGCCGTCGCGCCGGTCGCCGCCGCGACGCCGATCGACAGGCCGAGCGCTGTCGATGCGTCGAAGCGGTGGCGGCGCGCACCTTCGGCGTCGATCTCGCCGAGCTGCGCGATCGGTCGCGGGGCCATGCCCCGGTCGCCTTCGCCCGGCAGGTGGCGATGTACGTGGCGCACGTCTGGTTCGGCCTGTCGCTGAGCGCGGTCGGGCGCTGTTTCGGGCGCGACCGCACCACCGTCGCCCATGCCTGCCGGGTGGTCGAGGAGCGCCGCGAAGACCGCCGCGTCGATCGGGTGATCTCGGCGATCGAGGCCGCCGCCGATCTCTACGGGGATCTCGTCGTCGGCCTGGAGGCGGAGCGATGAACGGCGGCGACTTCGGCGCGCGTGATCGCCGCCTGCTCGGCCGGCTCGACGGCGGCGAGGGCTGGTTGGAGCCGACCGATCCGCCGACGCTGCGGGTGACCGGCGAGGCCGGCCTGCACCGCGCCCGCATCGAGCCGGACCGGCTCGCCGCCTGGCTCGCCGCCGGGCTCGTTCGTCTCGCCGGCGATCCGCCGACCCGCATCGATCTGACCGACCTCGGGCGCGCCCGGTTGCGGCGGGGCGAGCCGCGGGCCCCGGTCGACGGCTTTCGCCTGCAGCACGGCGACGTCGCCGTGGAAGCCCGCGACGAGGCGCCGGCGGTCGCCGTCGATCGGGCCGAGAGCCCGCTCGCTTGGCTGGCGCGGCGGCGCGATCGCTCCGGTCGCGCTTATCTCTCGCCGGCCCGGGTCGCCGCCGGCGAACGGTTGCGCGCCGACTTCACGCTGGCGCGGATGATGCCGACCGTCACCTCGAACTGGTCGATCGGTCGGATCCGGGGCGGCAAGGTCGCCGGCGGCCTGGGCGACTTGACCGATCGGGCGCTGGCGGCGCGGCGCCGGGTCGAGATCGCGCTCGCCGCCGTCGGCTCCGACCTCGGCGGCGTCCTCCTCGACGTCTGCTGCTTCCTGAAGGGGTTGGAGACGGTGGAGAGCGAACGGCGCTGGCCGGCGCGCTCCTCCAAGGTGGTGCTCGACATCGCGCTCGGACGGCTCTGCGACCACTACGGCCTCGCCGAGGCGGCGGTCGGCCCGGAGCGCGGCGGACGTCTCCTCGCCTGGGGCACGCCCGATCATCGCCCGGCCGAGCGCCGCAGTCCGGCGCCGTGACCGGTTCAGGCGGCGAGCGCGGTGCGGGCGTCGGCGCGGATGCGGTCGATCATCGCGTTGATGCCGTTGGCGCGTTGCGGCGTGATGTGGTCGCGCAGCGAGATGGTGGTGAAGATCGGTTCCGGGTCGAGCGTCAGGATGTCCTTCGCGCTCCGCCCGGAGAAGATCGCCAGCATCACCGCCACCAGCCCCTTGACGATGTGGGCGTCCGAATCGCCGCTGAAGAAGAGACGCGGGCCGTCCGGCCCCGCCTCCACCCGCGTCGCCAGCCACACCTGCGAGGCGCAGCCGCGCACCTTGTTGGCGTCGGTGCGATCGACTTCGGCGAGCGGCGCGAGCCCCTTGCCGAGTTCGATGACGTAACGATAACGCTCTTCCCAATCGTCGATGACTTCGAAGTCCGCGACGATGTCGTCGATGGTGGTCACGACCGATCTCCTGTCAGGCCCTCTCTATAACCGCCTCGCGGCGTCGCGGAAACCTCGGACGTCACTCGAAATCGACGCATCCGGGTCGTCGAAGATCGCGATTTCCTCGCGTCTCTCCGGCGGACGGGCCGAAGGCGCGTTTCCGAAAGAGTCGAGGCCGCCCGGCATCGCGGGGCGGCCTCGCGCCCGTGGCGCGTTTCCGAAAGAGTCGAGGCCGCCCGGCATCGCGGGGCGGCCTCGGGGCCGATCGAGACGAGGAAGAGGATCGGCGGTCAAGACAATGGGCGGGCCTGCGGCAGCGGCACGGCCGTCGGCACCGCGTGCGGCGCGACCGTCGGTTCGCCACCGGACTGCGGGCCACGAGCGGC
>JAAYVT010000042.1 GCA_012517025.1 Phyllobacteriaceae bacterium
CGAGGAAATCGCCGGCGCCGACGCGCGCCTCGACACCGCGGCGGATCTCCGCCTGGGTCCGTAGGTCCGGCACGTGGCCGGCGCGAAAGGCGCGCAACCGGGCGTCGTAGGCGCGTGCCGCGGCGGCGAGGTCGACGGTCCAGTCGAGCACGTCGCCGGCCACGGCGATGCGGCAGCCTATCTCGTCCGCCGAAACGCCCTCCGGGAGCCGATCGCGCATCGACAGAGCGGTGAACATCCGTCCGCGCCCCCGCCCGGTCGCCCCGCCGAAGGCGAGGGCATAGGCGCAGGTGAGGCCGGCGTGGAGGCCGACCCCCTCCGCCGCGCAGCGCCGCGTCAACGCCTCGAGCAACGGCGCCGAAAGCGCGCGCGAGACGACGCCGGTGCGGCGCTCGGCGAGGGCGGCGAGTTGGAAATGTGGAATGGCGAGGTCCTCCGCCGACGGCTGCGGCGGCGGGGCGGCATCTTCGACGACGGACGGCTTCGACGGCCGGTCACGGACCCGCTCGACCTCCTCGCCGGCCGGACGCGCGTCGAGGAGACCCAGCACCTCGGCGAAGAGCCGCGCGGTGGAGGCCCCGTCGCTGATCGCGTGGTGACGCGTGAACAGGATCCGCGTCGCGGCGGCGGCGCGGTCGTAGGCGAGGCGCCAGCGCCACAGGCCGCCCGCCGGATCGACGATCCGATTGACCTCCGCCTCGAGCAAGGCCTCGGTCGAGACCATGTCGTCGTCCGGCGGCGGCGCGACGGGGTAGGCGGCGCCGGGCAGCGCCACGATCTCGCCGTCAGCCTCGACGAAGCGCAGCTGCAGCTTGTCGTGACGGGCGAACAGCGCGCGGAACGCCGCGTCGACCGCTTCGGCGGCGACGAGACCGGCCAGCGTGACCAGCGTCGTCACCTGGGTGGTGCCGTTCAGCCGGGCGTGGGTCCACGCCATCGCGGCCTCGGTCGGGTCGAGCGAGAGGGCGGCGACGGTCATGACGCGTGCTCCCCCGAGCAGACCGGCCGCGCCGCCCGGGCGCCGACCGCGAACATCAGGATCGACAGCCAGATCAGGGCGAGCCCGGCGATCCGCGCGCCGCCGACCGGCTCGTGGAAGACGAAGAACGCCACCGCGAGCATCACCGTCGGCGTCACGTATTGGACGTAGCCGGCCAGCGACACCGAGATCAGGCGCAGCGAATGAACGTAGAGCAGCATCGGCAGCGTCGTCACCGCGCCGAGCAGGACGTAGAAGCCGAGCCCGTCGACCTCCGGCGGCAGCAACGCCGCGGGGCCGTCGAGAACCGCCGTGAGCACCGAGGTGACGGCGAGCGCCACCGTCAGCTCGGCCGTGTTGGCGATCGCCGAGGGCAGCGGAAAGCGCTTGCGCAGCAGAGCGTAGACCGCGCTGGTCACCGCGACGTGGATCGCCGCGAAGGGCTCGGCGGCACTGTCGCCGAAATAGATCGCGACGCCGCAGACGCACAGTCCGAGCGAGGCGACGACGGCGACCGAGTTCCGCTCGCCGAGCAACCAGATGCCGCCGGCCACCGTCAGCACCGGCGCGGCGAAGAAGCCGAGCCCCGCCGAGGCGAGCTCGCCGTTGCGCACGCACCAGATCACCACGAACCAGTTCGAGGCGATCAGCAGCGCCGACACCACGGTGATCGGGCCGAGCCGGCGGTTTCCGGCGAGGGCGAGGAGGGCGCGGCCCTGGCCCGCCGCCAGGGTGATCCCGACGGTGAAGACGAAGGCCCAGAGCAGGCGTTGTTCGAAGATCCGCAGCACTTCGGGGCTGCGGGCCAGCCCGATGACCCAGGACGCGAGGCCCCAGAACAGCCGCGCGGCGACGTTGGCGGCGAGGCCGCCGCCGGCGACGACCACCCGACGATCGGCGGTGGCGGATTTCGCGTGGGTCAAAGTTCGCCTCCCGATCCGTGAGCGCGGGGTGGGACGTTCGCCGGTCGACGTCGTCTCGACGACGTTCGGCGGGTGGCGATCGCCGACGGGTTCGCGATCGATGCGACCGCGACCCGCCGGACTTCGGTGGGGTCGGTGTCCGAACCCCGAGGCATGGGCCGAAGGCGAGGGCGCGACGCCCACGCCGTCCCGGCGGCGAGCGGTCAGACCCGATCGACGACGTCCATGCCGTAGGCCTTCATCATCTCCGGGGTGTAGCGGGTGCCGGCCACCGGGTTGGCCTCCAACACCGCGTCGATGCGGGCGAGGATCTCCGGCGAGAGCACCAGATCGGCGGCGCCCCGGTTCTCCTCCAGATAGGCGATGCGTTTGGTGCCGGGGATGGCGTGGACCCGCGACGAGCGGGTCAGCACCCAGGCGATCGCCACCTGCGACGACGTCGCCCCGAGTTCTTCGGCGACCTCCGCGATCCGCGCCGCGATGTCGGCGTTGCGCCCGATCGCGTCGGCGGAGAAGCGCGGCAGGGTGCGGCGGATGTCGTCGCCGGCGAGGTCGTCCGGCTTGCTGATGCGGCCGGAGAGCAGACCGCGACCGATCGGGCTGTAGGCGACCAGGGCGATGCCGAGCTCGTCACAGGTGGCGAGCACGTCGTTCACTTCGACGTCGCGCGACATCAGCGAGAACTCGGTCTGCACCGCCGCCAGCCCGTGGCGCCCGCCGGTCGCCTCCAGCAACGCGGCGTGGGCGCGCCGGATCGTCTCCGCCTTGGCCTCCGAGATGCCGGCGCCGCCGATCTTGCCTTCGTTGAGCAGCTCGCCCATCGCCGCCATGCTGGTTTCGATGTGGGCGCCGCGATCGGTGATGCGGTGCAGATAGTAGAGATCGATCCGGGTGCCGAGGCGTTCGCGGCTGCGCGCCCAGGCACTGCGGATGTACTCGGGCGAATTGTCGATGATGCGGCTCGACGGATTGCCGGGATCGCGGGCGATGCCGCACTTGGTGGCGACGAGGAGATCGTCGCGGCGCGGATGAGCGGCGAAGGCACGGCCGAGCAGGACCTCGTTGGCCCCGTCGCCGTACATGTCGGCGGTGTCGAAATGGTCGACGCCCAGCTCGAGTGCGCGGTGCAACACCGCCAAGCTCTCCGCCTCGTCGGTCGCGCCGTAGAATTCCGACATGCCCATGCAGCCGAGGCCGACGGCCGAGACGGTCTTTTGGGCGAGGATCCGTTTGGTCATGCGTCCGTTCCTTCATCTGGTGGTGAGAATTTCCCAACCCCGGTCGCGGGCGAGACCGGCGAGGCGGGGTTCGGGATCGACGGCGACCGATCGGCCGACTTCGGACAGCATCGGCGCGTCGGAAATGTCGTCGCCGTAGGCGGTGCAGCGGCTGCGGTCGACGTGGTGGGCGGCGCAGAAGTCGCGCAGCCGTTCGGCCTTGTGCGGGCCGATCGCCCGCGCCAGCAGCCGGCCGGTGTAACGGCCGTCGCGGGTTTCCGGTTCGGCGCAGAGCGTGTCGGTGATGCCGAGACGGCGCAGCAGCGGCTCGATGATGTCGCGCGACGACCCCGACACCACGACGATGCCGTCGCCGTCGCGGCGGTGGGCCTCGAGCCGGTCCACCATCATCGGCTTCGGTCGCAGCCCGCCGGCCTCGACCAGCCGTTCGGCGCTGGCGCGGACCGCCGCGCGGGATTGCCCGGCGAAGGTCGCGTAATAATGGTCGTTGATCTCCACCCGCGACCGGCACGCCGCACGGGCCGCGCGGACCTCCGCCAGCACGGCATCGGCGTCGAGCCCGCAGCCGGGGTGTTCGCTCGCGTAGTGC
>JAAYVT010000043.1 GCA_012517025.1 Phyllobacteriaceae bacterium
ACTCCTGGAAACTGTCGGCGCCGATGCCGCTCTCGCCGTGATCGACGCGACCGGCAATGCCGAGTTCGCCGAGATCCGCGCAGTTGCCCACCTGCGCCTCGGTGCCGCTGAAAAGGCATACGACGATCTCGCCATCTTCGCTGACGCTGAGGACGCCAGCGCGGAAACCCTTCGGATATCGGCGATCGCCAAGCTCGCCGCGGGCGAGCGCCCTGCCGCGCTCAGCTACGCAGAACGTGCCGTTCGACGCGAACCTGACGCCCGCGCCTGCAGGCAAGCGCTCGCAATCTGCCACTTCTACGCCGCAGTGTCGGACGCTTTGGATGTGTCGCTCGGAGAGTGGCCACAGCCAGTCGACCTACCACTCATCAAAAACTCGGACGCTGCGCGCATCCATCTCGAGACCGCGGAAAAAGTGTTCGAAGAGCTCGCGCGCAACCCCGCGCTGGATGACCATGGTTCCGCGCTCATGTGGCAGCTCGGGACGTTGGCGTGCATGCCCTGGTGCCACGGCCAACTCGCCGCGCACATCACCGAGCTCGAAGCAGATGACGCTTTGCCCATTCCGATGATCGGGTGGTGCGTTGCGCGTGGGTTGAGGTTCGACGCGGGCAAAGCCGCTGCGCGCTGCGATGCCCAGCTCGCTCGAGAACCGGCGGATTTCGAGACACTCACCATCCGCATTGCTTTGGCAAACTTCCAGCGCGAACATGGTTTCGCCCGAAGCCTGCTCGACGAGAAACGCGACGCGTTAGCCGCTGCCGGTCATGCCAGCGTCTATGACTACTGGTCGACGGTCCTTGACCTGGAGACACACCGCACCGTTCACGGTGGGAAGCAGTCAGAGCATCCTTGGCTACGGCTGCGCATCGCGCTCGGTACTCGAAACAAGAAGGCTCGGCTCAGGGCTATCGGCTCCTTGTTGGAAAGCGAGCTCACCGGTGGTCGGGATCCTGGGTTGGTCCTCGCCACTGCGCAGGTGTTGCTCGATGGTGGTTGGTACAAGACCGCCGCCAAAGCAGCGAATTTTTTGATCGAGCGAATAGCGACAGGCGAAGCTATCGCCGTAGCTGTGAACGCCCTGTATCGAGACAGCCGCTGGCGCGAGGCGCTTGCCGCGCTCGACGACGCTGAAGCATTCCCTGGGAGGAGATTGCCAGCAGATCTCGAACGACTCCGCGCAGAATGCCTCGCCAGCTCTGGCGAACTGATCACCGCGCGAAATACCAGCATGGCCCTTGCCAAGGCGACAATGCAGCCTCGGGATATCTGGCGAGCGATCGAATTCCACCTCGCGACCGGCGCCGAGCCCACCGCGCTTGCAATGTACGAGCAGCATGCCGACAAACTGGTAGTACCGACCGCCAGTCATGTACTCCTAGCCAACGTGGTTGCGTCGGCCCACCCTGACGCCGCAGCTCGGATCACCCGCCAGATTGCAGCCGCGGCCCCGGATGAGTTGGTACCGGCAACCTTCGCACTTGCGATCAAGCTCCGTCTCGACGCAGAGCAGCGGTCGCTGATGAGCCGGATGAGCCAGCTTGGCACGCGCAGCAGCAGCGGCGTTCGGATGGTGCAGGTCGACGAATTGGTGGGGTGGGTCAACGAGCGCAACGCGCGGATCGAGGAGATTTTCGAGAAGTACGCCAATGGGCATCTGCCCGTACATCTGCTTGGTGGGATCCGCCTCGCAGCTCTGCCACTCACCTATCTGCAGCCGTTGATGGATCCGCCGCCACCGAACATACGCACTTCAATCCTGTCGACGCGCTACGGGCGTCGCTACGATGACGCCGTCTGGCCAGACCGCCGCGAGGACGTCAGACTACTGGCCGACATCACCGCGCTTCTGACCGCACACGGTCTCGAATTGCTTGATACGGTGGAGCGTGCCTTTTCGCCGATCTTCATCGCGCCCGACACTATCAACGCGCTGCAAGCGATACGCGTCGATGTCGAGGTCACCCAACCGGGCAGGATGGCCGCGGCACGCTTCGCCCTTTCGCTGCTCGACGCCGGCGAGATCGAAGTCGTCGGGGAGCCGCAGACCGATGGGTTTTTAGTATTGTGGGAGGACCTGACTGAGCCGGCAGTATCGCTCAATCTGTCCCGGTTGGTCGAGCAGGCGCTGGCCTCTATCCCGGTCGCCTCGCGCGATACGATCCGCGACAAGCTCGGCACAACCCTCCACCCGGAGCCGGCCGGCGCCACGCCTCCTCCCGGAAGCCTCATCAATCTCGACGCGGAGATGCTCATAACGCTTGGCGAAACCGGCGCACTTGAACCCATCCGACGGCTCTATCGCCTTGCCATCACCACCGACGACAAGCTGCGTTTGCAGAGCGAAGTCACCGAAGCCAATGTTCGCGAGCGGTTGGCCACGTCGCTCGCCGAGTTGTCGAAGCGTCTAGCCGCCGGTTTGAATGATTGTACGTATCGAGTTGTCCCGGTGGTCCAGACGATCACTCACGACCCGGTCCAACGCAGCTACATGCAATTGCTCGACTCGATGCGGGACGGGAATTCTATCCTCTGGGTCGACGATCGCTTCACCAGCAGGATCGATAATGCCAAATTCCGAGTAGTAACGACGGTCGAGGTGCTGGCAACGCTGCATCGTTATGGCCGCCTCAATCCCGAACGTGAGCGCGCGCTTCGTCAGCGTCTGCGCGCAGCCCGCTGGATTTTCATGCCGCTCGACGGTGAGGAACTCGCCGCCTTACTGCGGCCGGCAGTGCACGGCGGCGAATTGAACGAGACCAGCGATTTGGCAGTGTTACGCCGATCGATGGGCGAATTCTTGAAGGTGCGTCGGCGATTGCAATGGCCTGACGAGGCGGCGGCAGCCATGGAATGCCATGCCGAGGTACCATTCCTGCTCGATCGCGGACACGCCGTCGCCCGGGCACTTGCGGCGATTTGGAACGACGAAAGCTGGACGATCGTCGACGCACAAGCAGCATCGCGTTGGATCATCGACCATTTGGAGACGGGCCTATTCCCCCTTCCCGTCTTGGCAGCAGGCGATCCTCGCTCAGATCATGTGATCGGCACTCATCTCGGGGCACTCGCTCTCGTGGCTGTGCAGATCAGGCCCGGTAAGGTCGACGATCCGCGCAAATCTCGGTTCATCAACTGGCTCGCCGAGGACGTGATCCGTCCCAGCCTCAGGTCCCGGCCGGAGTTTCGCGCGGCGATGGATGCGATAATCGAGGACTTCCTCGTCAGCGAAGCCAACGAGGGGAAGGACGCGAGGGATGCCCGGTTGTGGCGAATGCTGACAGGCACAACGCTCAATGCCATGCCTGATGACATCCGTGTTCCGCTCATGGAGCGCGAGCGGATACGCGAGTTTTTCGGGTTGCCCGAACACGGCAAAGTGAGCGTCGCGCCCTACGACTTCGACGAAATGGCATTTTGGTCCGCGATGGCAAACGCGGACAGCTCGGACCAGGAAATCGAGGCGATTACAGGCGAAATCGGCAAGGTGGCGCTGGTCGAAGATCCGAACGGTCGGGCGCTGACCATCGCGATCGGCAGCAGCACTTTGCGGCTCGACGCTTGGCCATGGGAGATTGCAAACAGCGATTCGACCATTCGACGCGACGCGGTGGCCGCCCGCGCCGGCGCGCTGGATTTGTCCGCGCCAGATGCAATGGTACTCGTCGACGCGCTTGCAGCCCTGCCGGCAGATCAACGTGGCCGGCATGTGCACAAGCTCGAACATGGTGGCATGGCACGCTGGTATCTCGACTTCGAAGAGAGGCTAACCACACGCGTTCCGTTCCAGATCACAGATCTCGCTCCGCCCGAAATGATCCACCTGCCGCGTATGTTCCGCTTCGCCGGAGATTTCGAGCGCGCAGCGGAAACGTTGATCTCCGACCGAGGGCTCTCGATCGCTCTACGTCGACTAGGAGGACTGCCGATCACCCCGCCAGCAGCCATCAAAACCGCTGTCGCCAAACTCGACGCCGCGGGCCTTATGGCGTTGCTGGACGAGGCCGAGATCGACACCGCGCCACCCTGGACTCGGCTTTGGACGGCAGGCTTGCTTCTTGCTCGACCTGACAGAGGAGAACTCGCAAGAGCGCGCATTGAGATCTGGTGCGAGCAATCACTGTCCGACAATGCCGAAATTTATTGGCGGACTTACAATGTTCTTGCGCGCTTTATCGCGCACGAAGGTAGCACGAGCCCCGCATGGGGCTCACTATCATCGGCAGAGCAATTGCTGGTGGTCTGGGGGCACGCCAGCGCGATCGCTGAGATCTCTATCTCCACAGAAGTAGAGCTCGAACGACTGATTTTTTTACTCCAAGAAAATCGCTTCGTCTCACCACGGCAGTTGATTGAACCTCAGTCTCACTTCACGCACGATTGCGCCGATCCGATGCACGTCAACTCATTGCAACTCAGAGCATTCGCCGCCTTGCCAACTTTGCTGGCGATCTCAAGTGGCGACGACAATCGCGACGGCGCGACGGCCGCAATTCGCAACCTCATCTTTGATGCGTCGCAGAGCCCGGCAAGGCCAAGGGTCGAGGTCGCTCAAGGCAGGCTACGGCACGTGGATGCCCTCGGAAGCCTCCTCGCAGCAGACTGGTCGGCCGACCTGGAGGCGATCGAACCCGGAATAGGTGGACTGTTCGGCTCTGCCCTAACGGAATTAGCAGCATCGGTGCTTGAGCTTGAGAAGGGTATAGATCGGCAAGGCACTGCGTGGCCCTTTATCCAGATGATCTGCGGCAACGCCCCCTTCCCCGCGGAGCTAGCCGATAGGGCGCGCTACTGCGCGAGCAACGCCTTCGCGCCGGAGGCAGCGCACGGGCCGCACCGAGACGAGCGCGTCCTCTTAGCCTTTGCGCATGTCGCGAGAGCCAATGGCTGGACTGAGCATATCGCGGCGATAGAGGAAACATTCAACGCCCTCGACGTGGATGCAATCACTCAAGATGGCGAAGGGCGTACGGTGGCTCTCGAACTGGCGATAGCGCGTGCGATGCTCGAGCCAGAGGCCCTTGAACGTACCCGCGTGCTCGGCCGCCACCTAATTCGACTGGGGCGCAATCCGTTGCTTCGGTCACGGGTCGAGGATGCTGCACGACTATTTGCACGAAGCCTATCGGGCCAATTAGCCGAAGCCTTCGTCGACACGCTCGCCGAGCTGTTTGCGAGTTCCTAACCCGTCATGCCTCAGGGCCCACAACTACGATTGCGCGTGGCTCGTTCCATTGGCCCGAAAGAGTACGTGACCAATATTGAACCCGGTTGCAGCGGAGCAGCGGATGCGGATGGACGGCCAATGGAGACGAACCCAGCCTCTCATGACTCCGTACTTTCGGTCATTTGGTAGCTAGGTTCTTGCTCCAGTTGCATTTATGTTTATTTTCTACTGAAACACCGCTCCCTGGATCAGCAGAAACGTCTTGTTGTCGGTCGTCGCGAGCATTCGGCGACCATCTTTGAATTCCGCCGTGAAGGTCACTTCCTTCTTGTTGCCGCCGACGAGTGCGCCCGCAAGTAATCCGATCGGGCCGAGCGCGATTGCACCCACGGTCGCCCATCCTGCGGCCCCCGCCAATTTCTTGACGCTCTGCTCGCTTGCGACCTCGACGCTCGCCAGTTCTTTGAGAGGGATCGTCTCGGGAAGGATCTTGCCCTTCCTGCTCATGCTGAAATTGCCCCAGGAAAGGGAGTGATTGCCACCCTTCGGGAAGTCACCCGCATGTACCGTGATCTTTGCCATGAACTCGCATCCCCGCGCTCCCCCCGGCTGGCGCCGGGTGGTTGAACACGTGCGAGCACGGGGGCAGCACGCCTCCCGTATTTCCTTCGCAGGTCTTGTATTTCGGGAGCCGCCCGACAGAGCGGAACCCGTGCTCGGCACCGATGTGCGCCGACGAGACTGTTCAAGGCCCCGGCGGCGGTCGGAGGCTATCGCGGCCACCGGAGCGAGGCCAGAGAAATTTGCTGCGACGAACCGCCGGAGCGAAGGGACAGTGAACCCGGTTGCACCACCGCTCGAGGGTGCACGGTGAATCAGAGACGTTCGAGCGTCACCGCGGCGAGCGAGGGGAGGAGCGCCCCTTCTTTGAGCGCGGTTCGTCGGCGACCGGGGTCCAATGTAGATTGATGCTCACAGTGACTCCCTCCGGCCCGGTACCGTGCAAGATCACCAGACCAGTGGCCACGAGCGACTCCAGCGCACACTGGATCTCGGCGACGCTGCCCCTGACACCTGCCATGTTGTATTCCCCGCGGCGCATGTCCTCATAGGTGCCCGTGTACCGGGCGCGGCATGACCCAACGGTACGGTCGAGCAGCCACGTGGCGAGGCAGAATTCCTTGTCAGTGAGATCGGGACCGTCGGCCCGCATCATCCACTTATGGGCTCGAAGAGCGATGCTGAGGGCTCGGGGGTCGTCCTCGCCATGGATGTCGGCCCAGAAAGCGTCATCGATGTCAGGGAACGGCATGAACACGACGTTGGTCGCGACGGGTCTGCGGCGGCGCATCTGGCACCTTCCTTTTCGGGGTCTGGG
>JAAYVT010000529.1 GCA_012517025.1 Phyllobacteriaceae bacterium
CTCGCCGAGTTTGGCGGAGAGCCGCGCGGCGAGCCCCTGGCCGATCAGCTGCTGCACCAGCGTGTCGCCGAGCGCCATGCCGCCGGTGACGCCGAGGTGGACGAAGACCCGGCCGACGAGACGCAGGAAGCCGAGATTGCCCGGGCGGCCGCCGTAGAGATCGGCGAGGCGGCGCATCAACCGCAGCGTCTCGAAGGCGACGTAGGCGACGTCGACGAGAGCGCGCTGGCTGATCGCGGTCACCACCGACACGCGCTTGGCCGCCTCGAGAATCGCGGTGCGGGCGGTCGCGTCGAGCGGTCCCATCAGCTCGCGCTCGGCGAGGCGAACGAGGTCGCCGCCGTCGACCACTTCGGCGCGGTGGCCGGAGAGGGTGGCGCGGGCGCGGGCGAGATCGAGGCGGTCGGCGTAGAGCGCGTCGACGTCGGCGACGAGGGCGCTGGCGCCGGCGCGGTCGTCGGACGCCACGACGCGGGCGGCACGCTCGCGCAGATGCTCGACCCGGGCGAGGCGGCGCAGGCCGAGGAATTCGCGGATCGCCACCGCGAGCAGGGCGACGACGGCGAGGGCGAGGAAGCCGAGGCCGAGGCCGCCGAGCCAGGGGGCGCGGGCCCACAGATCCTCGATCAGGCGATCGACCCACAGGCCGAGGGCGAGCGAGACGAGACCACCGACGCCGGTCGCCAGCACGGTCCGCCAGGGGGTGCGCCGGCGGGTCGGCAGGACCGGTTCGACCGGGGTCTCGGCGACCGGCTCGACGGCGGGGATGACGACGGTGCGGGTGCCGAAGCGGGTGGAGGCGCCCTCCGGGGCGACCACCACGTCGGGGGCGTCGACGCGGAAGGCGCGGGGGCGACGGGGCGCGTCGGTCATGCCATGCGGTCTCCGAGAAGGAACTGCAGCACCCGGTCGAGCCGGATGTGCGGCAACGACAGCGACAGGCCTTCGGCGGTGCGCTCCAGCCGGGGCGGACGGAAGCGGACGAAGGCGAGGGCGGGGTTCGCAAACCGAGTCCGCGACGGCGCGGAAGTCTCTGACGACGAATCGGAAACCGGCGCGGCCTTCCCTTCGTGTTTCGATTCCGATGGAGCGCCGACTTCAGGTTCAGAATCCGAGTCCGCCGCGGCCTCGAAAATCGAGTCCGGATCTTCCGGCAAGTCGCCGGGGAACAAGGCGAATTCGGCGGTCGGATCGAGCTCCTCGCCGTCCATCGTCTCGCCCGGCAGCGGCGTGCCGAGGATCGCCGGCAGCTTCTCGCCGTCGGCCTCGACGATCGCCTCGCGGGTGGCGCGGACGGCGGCCAGCGCCACCACGTCGATCTCGGCGCCCTCGAGGCTCGCCCGCGCCATCGCCTCGTCGACGAGGCGGCGCAGGATCTTCTCCAGCCGGTCGTGCGAGGAGCGGTGGAGGTGGTCGGCCTTGGTGGCGGCGAAGACGATGCGGTCGATGCGGCGGGTGAGGATCGAGGCGAGCCAGGAGGTCCTGCCGGGGCGGAAACAGGCGAGGATGCCGGTCAGCGCCTCGCGCAGGTCGGCGACCGCCTGCGGTCCGGCGTTCAGCGCCTGCAGCGCGTCGACCAGCACGATCTGGCGATCGAGGCGGGAGAAGTGGTCGCGGAAGAACGGGCGCACCACCACGTCCTTGTAGGCCTCGAAGCGGCGCTCCATCATCGCGGCGAGCGACCTTGCGGCCGGGCTCGCGTCGGCGGCGACGTCGAGGGGGGCGAAGGTCAGCGCCGGCGAACCGTCGAGGTCGCCGGGCATCAGGAAGCGGCCGGGCGGCAGGGTGGAGAGCGCGTGCTCGTCGGCGCGGGCGGCGGTGAGATAGGCTGTGAACAGCGCGGCGAGGCGGCGGGCGGTGACCTCGTCCTCCGGGGCGTTCGGGTCGACTTCGGCGGTGGCGGCGAGCCACTCGGCGGCGGCCTCGGCGTGGCCGGGGCGGCGCGAGCGGGCGAGCGTCTCGGCCGACCACTCCGCCCAGGTCTTGGAGAGCAGCGGGAGATCGAGCAGCCATTCGCCGGGATAGTCGACGATGTCGAGATGCAGCCGGCCGCGGCCGAAGGCGCGGGCGAACAGCGAGGTCGATTCGAACTCGAGGGTCAGCCGCAGCTCGGAGATGCGCCGGGTCGAGGACGGCCACAGGCGCTTCTCGATCAGGGTGGCGACATGGGCCTCGACGTCGAAGCGGGGGACGGCGTCGTCGGGCTGCGGCTCCAGGGTGGCGCGGGCGAGGCGGCCGCGCGCCGCCGCCTCGAACAACGGCAAACGGCCGCCGTGCACCAGATTGTGGACGAGCGCGGTGATGAAGACGGTCTTGCCGGCGCGGGAGAGGCCGGTGACGCCGAGGCGCAGCGTCGGCGTGGCCAGCCCCATGGCGAAGTCGCCGGCGTTGGCGAGCGCGGTGCGGGCCCGATCGAGAAAGGGGAGTTCCGGAAGGCTCGAGGACGACATGGACGGGGGCTCCGGCGCGGGACCTCCCCCATGTAGGCATTCGCCGCGTCGGCCGCCACGGTGGCGGCGCGAAAACCCCGACGTCGGGGCGTCAGGCCGCGGGGGCTTCGCCGTCGTCTTCGCCGTCGGCGGCGATTTCCTTCA
>JAAYVT010000530.1 GCA_012517025.1 Phyllobacteriaceae bacterium
CAGCACCAGCTCGGTCAGGCCCATCGCCATGAAGGTGTCGGGGCCGGCGATGCCGTCGGCGGCGAGACCCTGCGCGCTCTGGAACGCCTTCAACGCCTTCTCGGTGGCCGGGCCGAATTCGCCGTCGGCGGTGACGCCGAGCTTGGCCTGGAGGATTTCGACGGGCTTTCCGGAGACGCCCTGACGCAGATAGGACATGTGCTCGTTCCTCTCTTCGGCGCGACCCAAGCGCGCCGCCTCGTGCTCGCGCCCTCGCTCCCCGCGAGGGCGGGGCGAAGGTGAACCACCTTATCGCAACGTCACGTCACGGCCAGATGTCGTCGACGTTGCTTCGCGCGAAACCGCACGACATCGATCCGACCGAGACGCTTCGTCTCGCCTCCCTCGGCAACGCGCCCGGCGCGCCGGAGTTCCGGGCGCTCAGGCGTTGTCGAAGCGGTTGGTCTTGGGGAAGCCGGTCGGCGGCAGGCGGCCGGCGTCGCCGCGATTGCCGGTCCAGTCGGCGAGATCGACGAGGGTGCGGACGTAGGTGCGCCCGGCGCTGTCGGTCCAGGTCAGCCCGTCGGCGCCGGAGAAGCACTTCAGCGCGGCGATGCCGCCGTCCTTGTAGCGCTGCAGGCGTACGCCGGAACCGCGCGTCATCTCCGGCACCTGATCCAGCGCGAACACCAGCATCTTGCGATTGTCGCCGATCACCGCGACGTGGGTGGCGCCGGTCGGCACCTCGACGCACAGCCGCGCCTCGTCGCCGGTGGAGACGTTCAGCACCTGCTTGCCCTTGCGGGTCTGGGCCAGGACCTCGGCCTCGGCGACGACGAAGCCGCGTCCCGACTTCGAGACGACCAGCAGGCGGCGGTCGGGGACGTGGACGAAGACGTCGAGCACGTCCTGGTCCTGGTCCATGTCGCACTGCAGGCGGATCGGCTCGCCGTGACCGCGGCCGCCGGGCAGCTTCGAGGCCTCGAGCGTGAAGAAGCGGCCGCCGGTCGAGAACACCACCAGCTTGTCGGTGGTCTCCGCCTTGAAGGCGATGCGCAGCTTGTCGCCCTGCTTGAACTCCAGCCGCGACAGATCGTCGATGTGGCCCTTCAGCGTCCGGACCCAGCCCTTCTCGGAGACCACCACGGTGATCGGCTCGCGCTCGATCATCGCCATCTCGACGTCGGCGGTGTCGCGATCGGGGGCGTCGGCGAAGGTGGAGCGGCGACGCCCGAGCGGCGTCTCCGGGCCGTATTTCGAGGCGATGCGACGGATGCCCATCGCCACGATCTTCCACTGTTTCTCGTCGGAGGCGAGCAACGCGCGGATCTGCGCCGCCTCCTCGGTGAGGTCGGCGTGCTCCTTGCGGATCTCCATCTCCTCGAGCTTGCGCAGGTTCTTCAGGCGCATGTCGAGGATGGCCTGGGCCTGAACGTCGGAGATCGAGAAGCGCGTCATCAGGACGGGCTTGGGCTCGTCCTCGGTGCGGATGATGTGGATGACCTCGTCGAGGTTCAGATAGGCGACGAGCAGGCCGCCGAGGATCTCGAGCCGCTTCTCGATCTGCGCCAACCGGTGCTCGGAACGGCGGACCAGCACGTCCTTCTGGTGGTCGAGCCATTGGACGAGGACGTCCTTGAGGCTCAGCACGCCGGGGATGGTGCCCTTGGACAGCACGTTCATGTTGAGCGGGATGCGGCTCTCCAGCTCGGTGAGCTTGAACAGGCTCTCCATCAACAGCTCGGGGTCGACGTTGCGGCTCTTCGGCACCAGGACGATGCGGACGTCCTCGGTCGATTCGTCGCGCACGTCCTCGAGCAGCGGCAGCTTCTTTTCGTTGATGAGGTCGGCGAGCTTCTCGATCAGCCGCGACTTGGCGACCTGATAGGGGATCTCGTCGACCACCACCTGCCACGTGCCGCGCTCGAGATCCTCCTTCGTCCAGCGGGCGCGGACCCGGAAGCCGCCGCGGCCGGTGCGATAGCTCTCGAGGATCGAAGCCTTGGTCTCGACGATGACGCCGCCGGTCGGAAAGTCCGGACCCTGGACGAGCGTCACCAGTTCTTCGATCTCGGTCTCGGGCTTCGCGATCAGGCGCAGGGCGGCCTGACAGACCTCCCAGGCGTTGTGCGGCGGGATCGAGGTCGCCATGCCGACGGCGATGCCGGAGGAGCCGTTGGCGAGCAGATTGGGGAAGGCGCCGGGCAGGACGACCGGTTCGTCCTCGGAGCCGTCGTAGTTCGGGCGGAAGTCGACGGCGTCCTCGTCGAGGCCCTCGAGCAGGAGGATGGCGACGTCGGTCAGGCGCGCTTCCGTGTAGCGCATGGCCGCCGGGTTGTCGCCGTCGATGTTGCCGAAGTTGCCCTGGCCGTCGACCAACGGATAGCGCTGAGCGAAGTCCTGGGCGAGACGCACCATGGCGTCGTAGACCGCCTGATCGCCGTGCGGATGGTACTTGCCGATGACGTCGCCGACGACGCGGGCGCATTTCTTGAACGCCGAGGTCGGATCGAGGCGCAGCTCGCGCATGGCGAAGAGCAGGCGGCGATGCACCGGCTTCAGACCGTCGCGCACGTCCGGCAGGGCCCGGTGCATGATGGTCGACAGGGCATAGGCGAGGTAGCGCTCCTCGAGCGCATCGCGCAGGTTCACGTCCTGGACGTCGCCGCCCGGGCCCGGCCCATCGTCGTCACCGTCGCCCGAAGGCGGAATCACACGCTTTCCCATGGCCTCGACTTAGCCCGCGCCCGGGCTTTCCGGCAAGCGTTCGTCGGACGTTCTCGACGTCGCATCAGGTCCGGCGCGCCTTCACCAGATGGGCCGGCACCGCCAGTCCGGCGCCGATCGCGCCGAGAGTGAAGATCACCCGCAGGAAGGCGCGGAGCGATTCGAACACCGTCATCTCGACGTCGACGACGTCCGGGGCGGTCAGCGAGAAGAAGCCGAGCAGGGCGTTGCCGAAGAAGGCGCCGGGGATCATCGGAATGCAGCCGGCCAGCGCGATCGTCTCCATCGCCGCGCCGAGCCGGTCGCGGAAGCCGAGGGCCAGCGAGGCGGTGACGAAGGCGGCGGCGAAGGAAGCCGCCTCGAGGCTCCAATGGGCGTCGAGGGCGACGGTGCGCACCGCCAGCGCGACGGCGCCGAAGGCCGTCGCCCAGACCAGACAGCGCCGTCCGAAGTTGAAGAGGATGCCGAAGCCCCAGGCCGCCAAGGCGCCGAAGAAGGCTTGATGCAGGACGTGCGGTGCCGCCGCGAGGAGCGCATTCATCCGGAAACTCCTCCGAGCAGGGACCGGGCGAGCCAGAAACCCGCCGAGGCGAACACCATCACCATGATCACCCACACCGCGCGGGCGCTGCCGACGGTCGGATAGCCGTCCATGATGTCGGTCTGGGCGTTGGTCGCCGGCACGCCGGGCACCAACAGCAGGATCGACGCCATCATCGCCAGACCGACCGAATGCGAGCCGGCGAGCCGGGCACCGAGCCCACAGAGGGTCGCCGCCACGAAGGCGACGATGCCGACCACCACGAACAGGTTCATGCCGCGTCCGAGCAGGCGGTGGCGCAGCGCCTGACCGATCGCGCCGGCGATCAGCACCGGCAGGAAGGCGAGCCAGTCGATGCCGAGCAGCCGACCGAAGGCGGCGCAGGCGGTGCCGGTGGCGACGTCGACCAGCCATTCGGGATGGCGCCCGGTCTCGCGCACCAGCCGATCGAGATCGGCCTGGACGACCTCGATCGTCGTGGTCTCGCCGCCGACCCGCTCGGCGAGCCGGCGCACCGCGGTGTCCTTGCGCTGATCGACGCCGAGGCGCCCGACGCCGGACATGCGGGTGATGGTGTTCTCGCCGCTCGTCACGGTGATCGCCAGCGAGGCGTAACCGAGCCTGAGCGCCACGTCCTCGGCGCCGAGCCCGCGCGCCACCGAGCCCGCGACCTCGCGCACCGCATGGCAGTTGGCGCCGCACTCCATGGCGATTCGCCCGGCCCGGAGCGCGACGTTGGCGATCTTCTCGAGATCGCGGTGGCGGCGGATCACCGGGTCGACCGGATCCGTCGACATGGTTTCCTCTCCCATCCGGGCTTCCTCTCCCATCCGGCGTCTCCCGAGGCGCGGCGACGGTCCGCAGCCTTCAACCTTCGTCTTACACCCTTCCCCCGATTCGTGGATCGCCAAATTCGGCGAGGCGGCGATCGGGGCGCGACGGCGCGCCACACGTCGCAGACGAACGTCGTAGAGGTTGCATGCGAGAGTCGGTTCGCCGATTTACGATTGTTCAACCCTCGGATTCGACATTGGCGTAAGCCGGGCCTTCGACCATCCTCACCCGAATCGTCTTCACCAATCCGAGTCGCTCATGGTTTCGACGCCGTCCTCCTCCGCTCCGACCTCGCCGCCGCGCCGCGACGCGGTCGCGCGGGAATCGGCGGACGTCGCGATTCTCGAACGGCTGCGGACGCCGGTGTGGATCTACGACTTCGACCGCAAGCGGGTGGTGTGGGCCAACGCCTCGGGGCTGGTGCTGTGGCGCGCCGACGACGTCGAGACGCTGGCGGCGCGCGATCTCGCCGTCGACATGTCGCCGACGGTGGCGACCCGTCTGGCGCAATATCAGGCCGACTTCGAGCGCGACGACATCACCTTCTCGGAGACCTGGACGCTCTATCCGGAAGGGCGGCCGACGACGCTGCGCGTCCTGTTCTCCGGCCGCCGGCTCGCCGACGGGCGGATGGGCATGACCTGCGAGGCGCTGGCGGAGATCACCGACACGCCGGAGCGGCTGCGCAGCGCCGAGGCGCTGTTGCACACCACGGTGATGATCACCCTGTTCGACGTCGACGGCCGCGCGCTCTATCGCAACCCCGCCGCGCGGCAGTCGCGGGCGCGCGTCGGCGAGAGCTTCGCGGCGCGCTTCGCCGACCCGGCCGACCACGCCGCGATCCTCGCCGCGCTCGACGCCGTCGGCAGCGTCGTGCGTCAGGTGCGGGTGGTCACGTCGAACGGCGTGCGCTGGCACGAGATTTCGGCGCGGCAGTGCCGCGACGCGGTCAACGGGCTGCCGGCGGTGCTGGTCAGCGAGACCGACGTCACCGCGCACAAGGCGGCGGAGGCGCAGGTCCGTTTCCTCGCCGAGCACGACACCCTGACCGGCCTGCCCAATCGGGCGATGCTGCAGCCGGAGATCGAACGGCGGCTGCGGGCGGCGGAAGCGGCGGGGCGCGAGGTGGCGATCCTGTTCGTCGACCTCGACCGTTTCAAGACGATCAACGATTCGCTCGGCCACTCGATCGGCGACGGCCTCCTGGTGGTCGCCTCGCGGCGGCTCGGCGAGACCGTGCGGGCGAACGACTTCGTGGCGCGGCTCGGCGGCGACGAATTCCTGGTCTGCCTCGATCTCGACTGCGACGCCGGCCGGGCGGCGCAGACGGCGGAGCGCATCCTCGCCGTGCTCGATGCGCCGATCCGCATCGGCGGCGTCGACCTGACGGTCAGCGCCTCGATCGGCATCGGTCTGTTCCCGCGCGACGGGCGCGACCTCGACACGCTGATGCGCCATGCCGACCTCGCCATGTACACCGCCAAGGCGCACGGCTGCGGCCGCTGGGAGATGTTCTCCGGCGACATGAAGGCCGACGTCGAGCGGCAGCTGCTGCTCGAATCGCAGCTGCGGCGGGCGCTGGAGAACGGCGAGTTCGAGGTGTTCTATCAACCGCGTCTGGCGATCGATCGCGAGACGATCATCGGCGCGGAGGCGCTGCTGCGCTGGCATCATCCGACCCGCGGGCTGGTGTTGCCGGGCGCCTTCATCCCGTTCGCGGAGAAGACCGGGCAGATCGACAAGATCGGCGCCTGCGTGCTGCGCGAGGCGGCACTGCAGCAGAAGGCCTGGGCCGACGCCGGCCACGATCTGTCGATCTCGGTCAATCTGTCGGCGCGGCAGTTCCGCGACCCGCGCCTGTCCGAGATGGTCCGCGACATCGTCCGCGAGACCGGCTGCGACCCCGGCCGGCTGCAGATCGAGATCACCGAATCGATGCTGATCGGCGACGACGTCACCTCCGCCGCCTGCCTGCGGGCGCTGGCCGATCTCGGCCTGTCGATCGCCATCGACGACTTCGGCACCGGCTATTCCAATCTCGGCACCATCCATCGCCACCCGATCGACACTCTGAAGATCGATCACTCCTTCGTCGCGACGCTGGAGACGCGACCGGCGTTGGCCGAGCTGATCATCGGCATGTGCCGCCTGCTCGACATGCGGATCGTCGCCGAGGGGGTGGAGACCGAGGATCAACTGGAGTGGCTGAAGGCCCGCAACGTCCACGAATACCAGGGCTATCTGTTCAGCCCGGCGATCCCCGCCGACCATTTCGACGAGCTCCTGCGCCGGCAGGCCGAGCTCGCCGCGACGCCGCCGGCGAACGGACGCTCGGCGCTGTGGGATCTGGTGCCGCTGGTGCGGCGCGAGGGCGACGTCGAGTGGACCACCGCCGGCGAGACGCCGAAGGTGCGGCGGTTGGCGATCGCCGGCGCGGTCGAGGCCTTCGTCCGGCGCGACGGTCACTGAGGGGCGGACGCCGCGTCCGCCTCGGCGAGTGCCTTCCACAATCCGGCGAGAAAGGCTTCGCGGGTCGAGGGTGGGTCGATGCCGCGCGCCTCCCAGACGTGACGAGCGAGAAAGTGCCGGGTGAGCGCCAGGGCGGCGGCGAGATCGGCGGTGGTCTCGCGGCCCCAGTCGCTCGCGGCGCCACCGCGTTCCGGACACAGGAAGGCGGGCAACGGCAGCAGCCGATCGGCCCACGGCCGACCCGCCTCGCGGCCGGCGGCGCGGCCGGTCTTGGGGCTGACCCAGGCGAGATCGGCGATCTCCGCCCTCTCCCCGGTCAGGGCGCATTCGGAGAGCTCGAGACCGAAGCCGAGCACCTCGATCACCGCCATCTCGAACCGCGCCATCAGCTCGCCGACGAGGCGGGGATGATCGAGCGCTTCGAGCATCGCCTCGAAGGCGGCGAAGAGATCGGGCTGGGGATCACGCTCGGGCAGCAGGCGGAGATGGGCGGCGAGCGTCTGGACGGCGTTGAGGGCGAGCGGATCGGCCATCAGCCCGGCGGCGCGGGCATCGACCGGTTCGACCGTGAACTGGCCGAGATGTTCGTCGAGGCGGGCGCGCCAGACCACCTCGAGGCGATTGCCGACCTGCAGCGCCGGGGCGCGGCGGCGCGAGCGACCGCCCTTGACCACGCCGAGGTGACGGCCGTGGCCGAGGGTCATCAGCTCGACGAGGGCGTCGCTCTCGCCGAGCCGGCGCGTGCCCAGGACCCGTCCGACGTCGCGCCATTCCATCGACCGTCGTGCCTCCCCAGGACCGGACGGAGCGGCCTCACTCCTTCGGCAGTTCCAGCCCCATCTGGCGGTAGCGCTCGGGGTCGTCGGACCAGTTCTCGCGCACCTTGACGAACAGGAAGAGGTGGATCTTCTGCTCCGCCGCCTCCTCGATCTCCTTGCGCGCCGCCATCGACACCGCCTTGATGGTCTCGCCCTTGGCGCCGATGACGATGCGCTTCTGGCTCTCGCGGGCGACGAAGATGGTCTGCTCGACCCGGACGGAGCCGTCCTTCTGCTCCTTCCAGAGCTCGGTCTCGACCGTCGATTCGTAGGGCAGTTCGTCGTGCAGGCGCAGGAACACCTTCTCGCGGGTGATCTCGGCGGCGAGCTGGCGCATCGGCAGGTCGGAGATCTGATCCTCCGGATAGAGCCACGGCCCCTCCGGCATCTCGCCGGCGAGGAAATGCAGCACGTCGGCGACGTGGTCGCCGGTCAGCGCCGAGACCATGAAGGTGCGCTCGAACGGGATGCGCTCGTTGATCGCGGCGGTCAGCGCCAGGAGCTGCTCGCGACGCACCAGATCGACCTTGTGGAGGATCAGGATCTTGCGATGGCGCATCTCGGCGAGCCGATCGAGCACGGCGTTCGCCGCCTCGTCGAGGCCCTTCTTGGCGTCGATCAGCAACGCCACCACCTCGGCGTCGGCGGCGCCGCCCCAGGCCGAGGTCACCATCGCCCGATCGAGGCGGCGGCGCGGCCGGAAGATGCCGGGAGTGTCGACGAAGATCACCTGAGAGGGCCCCTCGATGGCGATGCCGCGCACCAGGGCGCGGGTCGTCTGCACCTTGTGGGTGACGATCGACACCTTGGAGCCGACGAGGCTGTTCAGCAGCGTCGACTTGCCGGCGTTGGGGGCGCCGATCAGGGCGACGAAACCGGCGCGGGTGGGAGTGCCGGCCCCGGCGGCGGCATCAGGCTCGGTCATCGCTCACGTCCTTCCAGATCCCCTCGCGCACCAGCACGCGAGCGGCGGCGTTCTGTTCGGCCTCGCGCTTCGAGCGGCCCTCCCCGGTCAGACCCTCGACGGGACCGACGATGTCGACCGCGATCACGAACAGCGGATCGTGATCGGGGCCGGTGCGATCGACCAGCCGATAGGACGGCGCGGCGAGCCCACGGCCCTGCAGCCATTCCTGCAACGTCGTCTTGGCGTCGCGCAAGGGGCCGCGGGCGGTGCGCATGCGACCGGTCCACAGGCGTTCGACGAAGTCGCGGGCGACCTCGAAGCCGGCGTCGAGATGGATCGCGGCGATCACCGCCTCCATCACGTCGGCGAGGATCGCCGCCTTGGCCCGTCCCCCCGACTGTGCCTCGCCGGAGCCGAGCCGGACCGCGGCGCCGAGGCCGAGCTCGCGCGCCACTTCGGCGCAGGTCTCGCGCTTGACCAGCGCGTTGAGACGCCGGGCGAGCTCGCCCTCCTCGGCGTTCGGGAAAGCGCCGTAGACCATGCCGGCGACGGTCACGCCGAGGACGCGATCACCGAGAAACTCGAGGCGCTGGTAGCTGTCGGCGGCGACGTGCGCCGCGCTGGTGTGGGTCAGGGCCCGGACGAGCAGATCGCGATCGGCGAAGCGGTGGCCGAGACGGTCCTCCACCGCTTCCAGGGCGAGCGACGGCTTCATCACAGAAGACCGAAGAGACGGTTCCACCGGACCTCCCACGGCCAGGTCCAGACCTGCCATGGCGGCGTGCCCTCGGAGATCGAGAAGAACACCACGCGGGCCTTGCCGATCAGATTCTCGGCGGGGACGTAGCCGACCGCGTCGAGGAAGCGGCTGTCCTGCGAATTGTCGCGATTGTCGCCCATCATGAAGTAATGGCCGGCGGGCACGACGTATTCGGGCGTGTTGTTCTGGAACCCACCGTCCTCGCGCTTGAGGATGGTGTGGGAGACGCCGTTCGGCAGAGTCTCGACGAAGGCCCGGGTCTTGATCGGGACGCCGTAGAAGTCGGTCTCGGTGAAGGGCGCGGCGGGAGTGACCTTGACCGCCTCGCCGTTGATGTAGAGCAGGCCTTCCTTCACCTGGATGCGATCGCCGGGCAGGCCGATCACCCGCTTGATGTAGTCGACCGAGGTGTCCTTCGGCAGCTTGAACACCACCACGTCGCCGCGCTGCGGCTCGGAGCCGAAGATGCGGCCGTGATAGCCGACCTGATCGAGCGGCCAGGGCAGCGAGAAGCGCGAATAGCCGTAGCTGTACTTGGAGACGAACAGATAATCGCCGACCAACAGCGTCGACTTCATCGACCCCGAGGGGATGTTGAAGGGCTGGAACAGGAAGGTGCGCACCAGGAGCGCCAGGATCAACGCCTGGACGATCACCTTGATCGTCTCGCCCCAAGAGGTCTCGCTCGCCGGCTTGCTGGTCACGCTCATGTCTCTCGTCGGTCCCGGTTCGGAGGCGGTGATAGCGCGGGGCGCGGCCCCACGCAACAAATCACGCGGTTTTCGGCCAATACGCCGGCCAGGCGGAGATCACCACGAAGGCCTGGGCCAGAGGATGATCGTCGGTGATGGTGAGATCGAGGCGCGGCACGAAGCCCTGCGGCGTCATCCGCGCCAACAGCTCGGCGGCGCGGCCGGTGAGCGTCATGGTCGGACGGCCGGAGGGCTCGTTGACCACCCCCATCTCGGTCCACGACACCCCTTGCGCGATGCCGGTGCCG
>JAAYVT010000531.1 GCA_012517025.1 Phyllobacteriaceae bacterium
CGGCCCCGACCGCGTCGGAGGCGCCGGGGATGGCGGTGTCGCCGAGCGCGGTCTCCACCAGCCGGCGATCGGCGGCGGTCGGCCGGCCGGCCGAGACGCCGAGCTTCTCCTCGCCCACCGCGGCGGCGGCCTGGGCGCGCAGCAGCAACGCCACCGAGGCGGCGTCGGTCTTCGAGCCGGAGGCGGAGAGGTCGCGATGCGCGGCGGCGATGCGCGAGGTCGTCGGATCGCCGTCGGTGTCGGGCATGCGGGTCAGGCGGGCGAAGAGCTCGCCGCTGGTGACCGCCTGACCGCCTGGGCGATAGAACAGGCCGGGGTTGGCGGAAGCCGCCTTCGGAAAGGCGACCACCGCCGGGGCGTTCGGCTCGGTGGCGGCGAGGCGGAACAGCCGCGTCGCGCCGGCCGGGCCGAGGACGTGGGCGGCATAGAGCTCGCCCTCGCTCGGCGCGCGGCCGAGCTGATCGGTCAGGCGGCGGGCGTTGTCCTGTGTGAACTTGCCGGCCATCACCGCCGATACCAGCGGATCGGTGCGGAGCGACAGGATCTTCGCCCGGTCGATCGGATCGGCGACGGTCCAGCCGCCCTTGCCGTCCGCGACGATCTTCTCGGCGAAGCGCTCGAGCCCGACCGACGGTCCTTCCCTTCGCACCAGCTCGAACCACGTCTGATCGACGAACTGGAACAGGCCCTTGGCCGAGGAGCCGTCGGCGGCGAGATCGGGACGGTGGTCGGATTCGCGCCGCGAGGTCTTCAGCAGGTAGTCGAAGGACGTGCCGGTGGCGTCCGCGGCAGCCTTGAAGGCGCCCGCGATCCGCTGCTCCACCGCGCTCTTGCCGTCCACCTGCATGTCGGCTCCCATGCTCCCGACCCGGCGCCGGGAACGATCGCGACGCCGCCGTCCGGTTGCGCTTCCTCCCGTCGATCCCGCCCCGCCGGCGGGTCCCAATCGGTCGTCCGGCGACTTTCTCCGAAAGATCTCGACCTCGGTTCGTCACGGTGACACGATTCGCGGCGAAACGGAGGTGTTCTCGTCCCGATTCCGCGAGTCGCGCACAGTTGCGTCTCGTCGGAGCCGAATTCGGCGCGACGCGACCGGTTCGGCGACACGCCGTCGCGAGACCGTCGTCAAACCGTCATGGAACGTCGGCGCAATGACGTGCGGCGGTCGGTCCGCTCCGGACCGGCGCGCCGCGTCCCTACGAGACCGGGGTAGAGCCATGCGTTCCCTTCTCATCGTTCCCGCCGTCGCCGGC
This sequence comes from Phyllobacteriaceae bacterium, assembly GCA_012517025.1. GTDB lineage: Bacteria > Pseudomonadota > Alphaproteobacteria > Rhizobiales > Ancalomicrobiaceae > Pinisolibacter. Next base: position 1,254 of record JAAYVT010000531.1, read on the forward strand.
GACGACCTCGCCGCCGCTCTCGGTCACGGCGCCGACGCGGTGGTCGTCGATCTCGAGGAGACGGTCGCGGCGGAGGCGAAGACGGCGGGGCGGACGGCGATGGCCGACTTCGTCGCGGCGCACGCGGCACGGCTCGACCGGCCGCGCCTGTTCGTACGGGTCAACGGCTTCGCGAGCGGCTTGGTCGACGCCGATCTCGACGCCGCGATCGCCGCCGGCTGCGACGGGATCGTGCTGCCGAAAGCCGGCGGCGGCATGGAGATCACCCGGCTCGACGCCAAGATCGCGGTCGCCGAGGCGGTGCACGCGGTCCCCGAGGGGCGGACGCGGATCGTCGCGGAAGTGGCGGAGACCGCGCAGGCGGTGTTGCAGATCGCCACCTATCGCGGCGCGTCGCGGCGTCTGATCGGCATGGGCTGGGGGACGGCGGACCTCGCCGCCGACCTCGGCACCGGCGCGACCCACGGCGCCGACGGCGCGCTCCTCGACGCCTTCCGGCTGGCGCGGACGCTGACCCTGCTCGGGGCGGTGGCGGCCGAATGCGCGCCGATCGACGCCTCGACGCTCCCGAGCGGCGACCTCGACCGGCTCGCCGCCGAGTGCCGGGCGGCGGCGCGCGACGGGTTCACCGCGAAATTCGCCACCGATCCGGCGCAGATCGCGACGATCAACGCCGCCTTCACCCCCGATGCCGAGGCGATCGCCGAGGCGACCCGGGTGGTGACGGCTCTCACGGCGGCGGGCGACGGCGAGCCGACGACGCTCGACGGCGGCGCTGCGAGGGCACGGCTGGCGCGGGCCCGGCGGGTGCTCGCCCGCGCCGGGCTCGACTGATCGGCGGCGATGTCGCCGCCCGATCGGGTCACGCGCCCTTCGGCCGGCCCATTTTGAACATGCCGTCGAGGCCGAGATAATCGTCGTAGCCGCAACGGGCGATGGTGCCGGCGCGCGTCATGTCGAAGCGGCCGTCGACGAGGCAGCGCTCGGCGAGATGGACGCCGATCACCTGACCGATCACGACCTGGGCGGCGACCTCCTCGCCGTCGAGGGTCTTCGGCGAGAAGATCTCCAGCACCCGGCATTCGAGCGAGGCGGCGGCTTCCAGCACCCGCGGCGCCCGCACCAGACGGCAGGGAGCCGGGGTCAGGCCGGCGTGGGGGAACTCCGAGCGGTCGCGCGGCAGCGGCGCCGAGGTGGCGTTCATCTGTTCGCGCAGATCGAAGGAGGCGAGATTGACCACGAACTCGCCGGTCTCGGCACAGGCCGCCACCGTGTCCTTCCAGCCTTCCGACGAAAACAGCACCATCGGCGGCTTCGAGCAGATCGCGTTGAAAAAGCTGTAGGGAGCGAGATTGTGCATGCCGGTGTGGTCGACGGTGGAGATCCAGCCGATCGGGCGCGGCGCGACGATCGCCTTGAAGGGATCGTGCGGCAGGCCCGGATGGCCGTCGGCGGTGGCGTAGAACATGGGCTTCAGGCGCTCCACTCGGTGACGACGTCGGCGTAGACCGGGCGCGGCCGATCGACCGGGGCGGCGGTCGGGGTGCCGATCGCGACGAGGCCGGCGAAGCGCTCGCCGGACTTCGCCCCGAGGATCGCCACCGCCTCGGCGTCGTAGCAGCACCAACCGGTCAGCCACTGCGCGGCGTAGCCGAGCGCATGGGCGGCGAGCATCAGGTTCATGATCGCCGCGCCGGCCGAAAGTTCCTGCTCCCAGACCGGGATCTTGACGTGCTCGGCGGCGGTGGAGATCACCCCGATGGTCAGCGGCACGGCGGAGAAGCGGGTCGCCTCGGCCTGACGCTTCGGCGCCGGAGCCTCGGGGAAGCGGGCGTCCCAGAGCGGAAGCAGTTTCGCATCGAGGGCGGCGCGGGCATCGCCGCGATAGAGCACGAAGCGCCAGGGGGCGAGCTTGCCGTGATCGGGCACGCGGGTGGCGATCGCGATCAGGCGCGCGATTTCGGCGTCGCTCGGGCCGGGCTCCCCCATCTGGAAGGTCGGAATGGTGCGGCGAGTGTCGAGCAGCGCCAGGGCGCCTTCGTTCGGGATCGGCATCGGTCGGGCCTCGGAGGTACGGACGGGAGAGCGCCGGGAGGGAAGCGCCTCGGCAAGGGCTTGTCAACGACGCGCGCGACGATCGGGGCGGATCGTCGGGTTCGACTTGATCTCGCCACGCTCCTGGGGTTCTTCTCTCCCCATCCAGAGAGTCGCGATCGCCGCGTCGCCCCGCGAGGATCCATGCGCGTCCCGTCGTCTTCCTCCGTCGTCTCGTCCGTGATCGCCGTGGTGGCCGTCTTCACCGCGACGGCGGCGTTCGGCCAAGCGGCCGGGCAGCCGATGCCGATCACCCCGCCGGCCGCCACCGGCGAGCCGCTGTCCTACGCGCCCGATCCGCCGCCTTCGGCGACGGCGCGCACCCCGGCCGCCGTCGGCCCGGCGGCGGCGGACGTCGCCCGTGCCTACAAGCCGACGCTGAAGCTGTCGGCGCTGGTCACCGAGGGCTCGCCGGCGATCCGCAACGGGTTGGTGTGGCGGATCTTCAAAGAGAAGAACAACGCCGACGACCGGCTGCAGCTGGTGGTCACCGCGTCGGGCGGCGACGCCGAGTTCGATCTCGAACCGGGGTCCTATCTGGTGCACGCCGCCTACGGCCGGGCCGGAGCGACGACGCGGGTCACCGTCACCAAGGACGCCACCCGCAAGGAGACGCTGATCCTCAACGCCGGCGGGCTGAAGCTCGCCGCCCTCGGGGTCGGCGATCTGCCGCTGCCCACCGACAAGCTCACCTTCGACGTCTATTCGATGGACGCCGACCAGCGCGGCGATCGTCAGGCGCTGGTGATGGGCGCCGGCGCCGGCAAGATCATCCGCCTCAACGCCGACACCTATCGGGTGGTCGCCCACTACGGCGATCTCAACGCGGTGGTGCGCGCCGAGATTCACGTCAATCCGGGCAAGCTGACCGAGGCGACGGTTTATCACAAGGCGGCGCAGATCACCCTGAAGCTGGTCAACGAGCCGGGCGGCGAGGCGCTGACCAACACCTCGTGGCTGGTGCTGACCCCGTCGGGCGACCAGATCACCGAGAGCGTCGGCGCCTTCCCGACGATCGTTCTCGCCGAGGGCGACTACGCCCTCGTCGCCAAGAACCAGGACCGCATCTTCACCCGCAACTTCTCGGTCCAGGCCGGCTACGATCGCGAGATCGAGATCGTCGCCGACGACAAGGCCGACAAGAACTGAGCGGTGGCGCTCGGTCGGTCGACGTGCTCAGGCGACTTCGGCGATCGTGGTGAACGTCACGCCGGCCGCCTCCAGCGCGGCGCGGGCGGCGGCGAGCGAGCCGTCGAGGTCGATGGCGCGACAGGCGTCCTCCACCAAGACCGTCGCGAAGCCGGCCGCGCGGGCGTCGAGCGCGGTCCAGGCGACGCAGAAGTCGGTGGCCAATCCACACACGTAGACCCGTTCGATCCCGCGCGCCTTCAACAGCGCGGCGAGGCCGGTGTCGGTCGTCCGGTCGGCCTCGCGGAAGGCCGAATAGCTGTCGATCGCCGGATCGCAGCCCTTGCGCAGGATCAGGAAGGCGTGCGGCACCTCGAGGCCGGCGGCGAGCGCGGCGCCGGCGCTGCCCTGCACGCAGTGCGTCGGCCACAGCACCTGCGGGCCGTAGGGGAGATCGAGGGTGCCGAAGGGCGCGCGGCCGGGGTGGTTGGCGGCGAAGGAAACGTGGGCGGCGGGATGCCAGTCCTGGGTCAGCACGACGTCGTCGAAGCGGCGGGCGAGCGGCCCGATCGGCGCCACGATCTCGTCGCCGCGCGGCACGGCGAGCGCTCCTCCGGGCAGGAAGTCGTTCTGAACGTCGACGACGATCAGACAATCACGGACGCCGGGCATCGACGGATCTCCTCGCGGGTGCGGTCGAGACGACTGTGTCACGGTCGATTTCGATGTACAACGAAGGCGGCTCGCGACCGGCGAGCGAAACCGACGGAGCCCTCGGCCGTGACCCCTCCGCCCTCCCCTCGGACCCCTTCCTCCGCCACCGCGGCGCCACCGCCACCGACCGGATTCGCGCGCGCTTGGCGCTTTCTGCTGCCGCTGGCGCTGGCGATCGTCGCGCTGGCCTTCGCGCTCGGGGTCTTCGACACCACCGCGCGGCCGGCGTGGACCTTCGTCGTCGGCGCCGGCGTCGGCCTCGTCGGTCTCGCCTCGCTCGGCCGCTTCCTCTACGCCAAGAGCCGGCAGGGCCTCGCCGAGCTCGAGGACGAATTCGATCGGCGATTCGGCGAGGAGACGAAGAAATGAACCACGACGCCTATTCCGACGCCTACCTGCGCGAGATCCTCGCCTCGACGCGGACGATCGCGGTGGTGGGGGCGAGCCCCAACCCGGAGCGGGCGTCGCACCACGTCACCGAGGTTCTGGTCCTGCACGGCTACGAGGTCTACCCCGTCAATCCCGGCCTCGGTGGCAAGGAGATATGCGGGCGGACGGTCTATGCCCATCTCTCCGACGTGCCGGTGCCGATCGACGTGGTCGACGTCTTCCGCAATTCGACGGCGGCGGCGGGCGTCGTCGACGAGGCGATCGCGGTCGGGGCGAAAGTGGTGTGGATGCAGCTCGGCGTGCGCAACGACGCGGCGGCGGCGAAGGCGGAAGCGGCCGGGCTGAAGGTGGTGATGGACCGCTGCCCGGCGATCGAGCTGCCGCGACTGGGGATGTGAGCGCGGGTGCGACGCCTCACGGCATCGCCAGGATCTCCTTGAGATCCCAACGATCGCCGCCGGCCGAGCCCTGGATGTCGTCGATCTTCCAGCCCTTTTCCTGGACGAGGTCGAAGACCAGGACGCCGTCGCCGGGGGTGGCGTAGCCGCCCTTCAGCGTCACCCGCAGCTTCGTCACCGGCGGCACCGCGTCGAGCTTCTCGATCTTGTAGCCCTTGAGCTGCGGGTCCTGAGAATTGGTGAAGGGATCGAAGTCGATCGGCGAGGCCTCGTCGCCGCCCGCCTTGGCGCGGTCCTCGGCGGCCGCCCACTGTTTCACCAGCGCGGCGGAGAACCACTTGGTGCGGTCCTTCGCGTCCAGCCAATAGATCTGGCCGCCCGAATCGCCTTTGCCGGCGGCGAGTTTCTTGTAGATCGCGCCGAGGAAGGCCTCGGCGCTCGCGTCCTCGGCGAGGGCGGAGACGACCGACGACGACCCGACCGCCAAGGCGGCGGCGGCGAGAATCAGGGTACGACGCGACGGCATTTGGGCCTCCCGACAGCCAGACCGACGCGTCGCAGAATACTCGATCCACGCGGTTCGTCACCCCGCTCGCGCGACGGCCGCCATGCGGCGCCGACAGCCCGGCCGTGCATTCGCCGTGGAGAACACCATTCCCTCGAAGAGGCGGATCGGGGAACCGTATGGTTTGACGGAGGGCAGAGGATTTCCGAAAAAGAACGCCTTTCCGTCCGGACGCGATCCGCCCGGCTCATCGGAGTGTCTCCATGTCCGCTTCCAAGCCCGGTTTCTCCACTCTCGCCGTCCACGCCGGCGCCAAGCCCGACCCGACCACGGGCGCGCGCGTCACGCCGATCTACCAGACCACCGCCTACGTCTTCGAGGACGCCGATCAGGCGGCCGCGCTGTTCGGCCTGCAGGCCTTCGGCAACATCTACACGCGCCTGACCAACCCGACCACGGCGGTGCTGGAGGAGCGGGTGGCGACCCTCGAGGGCGGCACGGCGGCGGTGGCGACGGCGTCGGGCCACGCGGCGCAGCACCTCGTCTTCCACACCATCATGGGACCGGGCGACGAGTTCGTCGCCTCGCGCAAGCTCTACGGCGGCTCGATCAATCAGTTCAACCACGCCTTCAAGAACTACGGTTGGACGGTGAAGTGGGCCGATCCGGACGATCTTTCGACCTTCGAGGCGGCGATCGGACCGAAGACCAAGGCGGTGTTCATCGAGAGCCTGGCCAATCCCGGCGGCGTCGTCACCGACATCGAGGGGATCGCGAAGATCGCCCACGCGCACGGCGTCCCGCTGGTCGTCGACAACACGCTCGCTTCGCCGGCGCTGTGCCGGCCGATCGAGTTCGGCGCCGACGTGGTCGTCCATTCGGCGACCAAGTTCCTCGGCGGTCACGGCAACTCGATGGGCGGCATCATCGTCGACGCCGGCACCTTCGATTGGAAGGCCCCGGGCAAGTATCCGATGCTGTCGGAGCCGCGCCCCGAATATCAGGGCATGGTGCTGGCCGAGGTGTTCGGCAACATCGGCTTCGCGATCGCGGTCAGGGCGCTCGGCCTGCGCGACATCGGCCCGGCGATCTCGCCGTTCAACGCCTTCCAGATCCTCACCGGCATCGAGACGCTGCCGCTGCGGATGGAAAAGCACTGCGCCAACGCGCTCGCCGTGGCGAAGTGGCTGAAGGCGCGGCCCGAGGTGTCGTGGGTCTCCTACGCCGGGCTCGAGGACGATCCGCACCACGCGCTCGCCCGGAAATACGTGCCGAAGGGTGCCGGCGCGGTCTTCACCTTCGGGCTGAAAGGCGGCTACGCGGCGGGCGTCGAGCTGGTCTCCGGCGTCAAGCTGTTCAGCCATCTCGCCAACATCGGCGACACCCGGTCGCTGATCATCCACCCGGCCTCCACCACCCATCGCCAGCTCTCCGACGCCCAGAAGGTCGCCGCCGGCGCCGGCCCGGACGTGGTGCGGCTGTCGATCGGCATCGAGGACGTCGCCGACATCATCGCCGATCTCGAGCAGGCGTTGATCGACTGAGATCCGTCCGAGCGACGAAATCGCGAAGGCGCCGGGAGCGATCCCGGCGCCTTTTTCTCGTCTCGGTGTCGGCGAGCGGGGGGCGTCAGGCGCCGTCGTGGTGCAGCAGGGTCTGTTCCATCCGCCCGGGCGCGAACACCGAGACGGCGTGGATCACCGCCGCCGTCAGCACCGCCATCGCCGTCGCCTGATGGATCAGGGCGAGAGCGAAGGGGACGTGCATCAACAGTGTCGAGATGCCGACCATGATCTGGAAGGCGACCACGAACCCGAGGGCGAAGGCGGAGACGCGGGCGGTGGCGGTGCGGGCGGTCACCACGATGGTGACGAACTGCACGATCACCAGCGCGAACAGGACGTAGGCGCCCATCCGGTGCAGGAACTGCACGGTGGCGTGGTTCTCGATCAGATCGCGCCACAGCGGCGTGATCGCGAAGGCGTCGGGCGGCAGCAGATGGCCGTTCATCAACGGCCAGGTGTCGTAGACGAGGCCGGCGTGATTGCCGGAGACCAGGGCGCCGAGGAAAATCTGCACGAACACCCAGCCGAGCACCGCGCCGGCGCCGATGCGGCGGACCGGCGAGGGCCGCGGGGTGCGGCCGCGCGCCGACAGCGTCAGCGCCGTCCACAGCACCGCGGCGTAGAGGACGGCGGCGAGCGTCAGATGGACGGCGAGGCGCAGCGGCGCCACCTCGACCCGATCGACGAGGCCGGAGGAGACCATCCACCAGCCGATCGCCCCCTGCAGCGCCCCGAGGGCGAAGATCGTCAGGTAGCGGGCGAGATGGACGCGCGGGATCCGACCGGTCGCCCAGAACACCCCCATCGGGATCAGGAAGACGAGGCCGATCGCCCGCCCGAGCAGACGGTGCGACCACTCCCACCAATAGATGGAGCGGAAGTCGTCGAGCGTCATGCCGGCGTTGAGCAGGCGATATTGCGGGATTTCGCGGTAGCGTTCGAAGGCGGCGTGCCAATCGGCGTCGGAGAGCGGCGGCAGGGCGCCGAGGATCGGCGCCCATTCGGTGATCGACAGGCCGGATTCGGTCAGCCGGGTGAGGCCGCCGACGATCACCATCGCGACGATCATGCCGGCGACGAGGAAGAGCCACAGGCGCACGGGAAGCAGCGTCGCTTCCCGGCTGCGGCGCTCCTCCGGCGCGCGGTCGATCGTCGTCGGCACCATCGCTCTCTTCACTCCCCGTCCCCATCCGAGATATAGACCGGGTCCACCGTCGCCTCCAACATCGGCGAAACCCGAAGAACGGGGATGTGACCGCTTCACCCAGCGACACGTCGTCGCCGCCGCCCCGACGGGCCGACGGCCCCGCCACCCGAGAGAAGGATCGATCATGACCTCCCCTGCGCGGCGCTTCGCCGGTTCCCTGATCCTGGTCGTCTGGGTCGTGGTCTGGATCTTCTTCGCCACGGCGATCGGCGACGTGGTGGTGGCGAGCAAGTCGGGCTGGGTGCAGTTCGGCTATTTCGTCGTCGCCGGTCTCGCCTGGGTGGCGCCGGCGGCGGTGCTGGTGCGGTGGATGTACCGCCCGGTCGACCGTCGCGACGAGTGAGGCGGGGCCGCCGTCAGGCCGCCGCCGCCCAGCCGCGCGGATCGTCGAGGGCGTCGTCGGCCTCGGCGTCCGTCGAAAGCTCCAACACCCAGGCCGGACGTCCGGCGTCGAGGAAGACGTCGAGTACGCGGACGACGCGCGGATCGTCGCGATCGGTCGCCGCGAGTACGACGGCATCGGCGCCGACGAACAGTCGGGTCTGACCCTCGCCGGCCTCCAGGCGCCCGGCCGCGATCACCACGCCGCCCCAGGCGGCGGCGCAGGCGTCGAGCACGGCGGCGAGCGCCGGGTCGACCAGATCCGCCTCGTCGAGCGGACGGTCGCCGCCGCCGAGGCACCAAGCGTCGAGCGCCGGATCGTGACGCACCGCCTCCGAGAAAGTCACGCCGCCGTCGATCAGTTCGGCGAGGCCGGCGACGCCCGAGGCGTCCGGGCCGGCGAGGTCGACGAGGCCGACGCCGACTTCGGTCGCGGTGACCAGCGCGCGCGCCGCCGTCCGCGCCGGAGCGGAATCGCCGATCGAGACGACGACGACGCGCGCCCGCGCGCCGAGCTCGGTCTCGATCTCGCGCGCCAACCGCCCGGCGGCGGCGCGAGAGACGGCGAGGTCGGGCAGAGCACGGTCGAAATCCAAAGCTTCGGCAAAGGACGACCGGTCCGGCTCGCCGGCGGCGAGGCGCGGATCGACGGCGAGGTCGACCGACGCGGCGACCGCAAACGGCGCGACGCGGGCGAGGTGTGCCGCGCCTTCCGGCGACGCCGGGACGGCGCACAG
>JAAYVT010000532.1 GCA_012517025.1 Phyllobacteriaceae bacterium
ACCGCCTACAGCCGCGACGGCTCCTTCGAGCTCGACGCCACCGGCACCCTGTGCACCGCCGACGGCTACCCGATCCAGCCGACCATCACCGTGCCGCAGAACTCGACCGGCTTCACCGTCAACTCGCAGGGCGTCGTCCAGGTCACCGTCGGCAACGCCACCGCGCCGACCACCCTCGGCCAGATCCAGCTCGCTCGCTTCGTCAACAAGTCCGGCCTCGAGCCGATGGGCAACAACCTCTTCCTCGAGACCGCTTCCTCCGGCGCCCCGCAGACCGCCAACCCCGGCGACGAGGGCTACGGCACCCTGCTGCAGAACCAGTTGGAGCAGGGCAACGTCAATTCCGTCACCGAAATCTCCGATCTCATCGCGGCGCAGCGCGCCTACGAGATGAACTCGCGCGTCATCCGCGCCGCCGACGAGATGATGTCGGCCACCGTGACGCCGAAGTGAGGAGGCCGCCATGAAGTACTCGGCCATCCAAGGTCGCCGCCCCTGTCTCCTCCCCTGCGATCAGGACGCCGGCGCGCTGCTGTTGCGTTCGCTGCTCGGGGCGGCCGGCTTGGCGCTCCTCGTCACCCTGCTGCTGTCGATCAGCGGCGGCACTCCGGCCGCCAGCGCCGAGCCGCCGCGTCTGCGTGCCACGGTCGCCGTCGTCGGCGACACCGTCACCCTCGGCGACTTCTTCGAGGGCGCCGGCGCGCTCGCCGATCGGGCGCTGTTCCGCGCCCCCGATCTCGGCACCACCGGCCCGGTCGCCGCCGCCCGCGTCGTCGAGATGGCGCGCGCCGCCGGCCTCGCCGGAGCGGAAGCGAACGGCGTCGTCGAGGTCTCGGTCACCCGCTTGTCCCGTCCGGTCGAGGCGACCGAGATCGCCCGCCTGATCGCCGCCGAAACGCTGCGCCGCCCCGGTCACCCCGACGACGTCGGCATCGACGACGTCGTCGTCACTTTCGACGAACCCCTCGTCCCGCAGCCCGCCGACGTCCGCTCGACCGACCCGGTCCGCGTCGTGTCGCTGTCGTCGGCGCCGCAGACCGGCCGTTTCGAGGCGCTGGTCCAGATCGATCAGGGCGAGCGCACCGATAGGATCCGTCTGCGCGGCACCATCGCCGAGACGGTGCAGGTCACCGTCCTCACCCGCTCGGTGATGCGCGGCGACGTGATCGCCGCCGAGGACCTGCGCACCGAGCGCCAGCCCCGCAATCACCTCGTCGCCGTCCACGCGCCGGTCGACCCCGCCGACGTCGTCGGCCGTCAGGCCCGCCGCTCGCTGCGCGCCGGTCAACCGATCTCCGCCTCCGACTTCGCCCGGCCGCAGGTGGTGGCGCGCGGCGACGTCGTCACCGTGGTCTATCGCACCCGCGCCCTGCAGGTCTCCGGCCGCGGTCAGGCCCAACAACCCGGCGCCGTCGGCGATCTCGTCCCGGTGCTCAATCCGCAGTCGAAGCGCACGCTCCACGCCGTCGTCGTCGGCCCCGGTCTCGTCGAGGTCGCCTCGCCGAGCGCCGGTGTCGCCACTCTCGCCAAGGCCGAAACGCGATGATCTCTCGCACCTTCCGCTCCCTCGCCCGTCGCGGCGTCTCCCTCCTCGCGATCGCCCTGGCGCTCTCCGGTTGCGGCAACATGGTCGATCGGCTGGAGAACGTCGGCAAGACGCCGACCCTCAGCGCCGTCGACGATCCGACCTCCAAGCCCGGCTACCGTCCGGTGTCGATGCCGATGCCCAGCCCCGAGCCGGTCGCCTACGCGCCGAACTCGCTGTGGTCGAAGGGCAGCCGCGCCTTCTTCAAGGATCAACGCGCCCGCCGTGTCGGCGACATCCTGACCGTCACCGTGACCATCACCGACAAGGCCAAGATCGACAACACCACCGGCCGCTCCCGCACCGAGAGCGACTCGACCTCGGTCGGCGGCGTCCCTGGCGCCGTCATCGACAAGGTGCTGCTGCCCTCCGGCATGAGCTCCTCCAATCTCGTCGACAACACCACCAAGACCTCGCAGACCGGCGCCGGCTCGGTCGACCGCTCCGAGACGTTGTCGACCAACGTCGCCGCGCTCGTCACCCAGGTGCTGCCCAACGGCAATCTGGTGATCGAGGGCCGCCAGGAGGTGCGCGTCAACAACGAGATCCGCGAGTTGATCGTCGCCGGCGTGGTCCGGCCCGAGGACATCGCCTCCGACAACACCATCGAGAGTTCCAAGATCGCCGAGGCCCGCATCGCCTACGGCGGCCGTGGTCAGATCACCGACGTCCAACAGGCCCGCTACGGCACCCAGGTGATGGACGTGCTGATGCCGTTCTGAAGTCCCACCGGCGGCGCTCCCCGGCCGCCGGGTCTCCTCCCCGCCGTTCCGGTTCGCCGACCTCCCCCTCTCGCCGACGATCCCCAGCGTCGCACGAGAGCGTCGCCGAACCTCCCCCGCCGTCCGCCTCTCCCCGATCGCGGCCGGCGAAACGAGAAGAGGCGCGGCTCCCCTCTCCCCGGGAAGCCGCGCCTCTCTTCGGTTCGCGTGCGACGCGCCGACCTCAGTCGTCGCGATAGACGCGCTCGCGTCGTTCGTGACGCTCCTGCGCCTCGATCGACAAGGTGGCGATCGGGCGGGCGTCGAGACGCTTCAGCGAGATCGGCTCGCCGGTCTCCTCGCAGTAACCGTAGGTCCCGTCCTCGAGCCGCTTCAGCGCCGCGTCGATCTTGGAGATCAGCTTGCGTTGGCGATCGCGCGCCCTGAGTTCGATCGCCCGATCCGTCTCCGAGGAGGCGCGATCGGCGAGATCGGGATGATTCTGGCTCTCGTCGGCGAGATGCTGCAACGTCTCCCGAGATTCCTTCAGGATGTCGTCCTTCCAGTCGAGCAGCTTCTTGCGGAAGTACTCGCGCTGACGATCGTTCATGAAGGGCTCGTCGTCAGACGGACGATAATCCGAGACTTCGACCGACATCGTGCTCCCTTCCAGGTCCGAGGGGGTCCAGGCGACGGGCACCGGCTCGTCGCGGCGCCCCCATACAACGACCCAACCGAAAGGTCACGAAGAAAGCGTGACGACGCTGGACGAATTTTCGGCATCTCGCCGACGAAACGTGTGCGTTTACGAAAAATCGGTGATTTCGCGGTCCGGAACTTTCCGCATCACTCGGGAAAACGTCCATATTTCGCCAGTTCGACGCGAGCCCTCAGTTCGATGTCGGCGACCAGCGCGTCGAGCCGTTCGTCGCCGGAGGGCTCGTGCCGGCCGAGCAGCCCCACCAGCCGCTCCAACCGCTCCACCGGCACGCCGCCGCCGAGCAGATCGAGCTTCACCGCCTCGAGCACGTCGAGCAGGTCGTGACCACGCTTCACCGTCCGCCGGCGCCGTTCGCGCGGGTCCGGCGCCTCGACCGCCTGCAACGCCAACAGGCTCGCCACGTCGCCGACCCCGAGCGGGCCGGGAGCGACCGCCGCCCGGCTCGGCTGGTTCGTCTCAGGCAGCGAGAAGGTCGCTCCGGTGCCCTCGGCGCGTCGCCCCGGCGTCGGCCCCTGCAGGCCTCCCGTCCGTCCCGGTCCGTCGATCCTGATCGCCACCGCGGTCTCCTCCTCCCGGCAGGAATTGCCGGTGCGTCCTGCCCTCCGTCTAACACGAATCGGCAGCTCTTGCCGCCGCCCTCGCGCGCGGCCCCGAGCGAACACCGCATCGGAATCCGTTTCCGATGCGTCGCCAGGGTGTTGCCGGCGCGACCGGCCCCATCCGCGAACTGGCACGGGCTTCGCAAAAGGAAGGACGAGATTCGGGGAGATCTCGTCCGATGAAGTTCGACCGCCACACTCTGGCCCGTTGGGCCCTGATCGCCACCGTCGCCTTCGCGCCGGTCGGCGAGGCGCAAGCCGCCGCCTCACGCATCAAGGACCTCGCCTCGGTGGAGGGCGTCCGCGAGAACCAGCTCGTCGGCTACGGCATCGTCGTCGGCCTCAACGGCACCGGCGACAGCCTCAACAACGCTCCCTTCACCAAGCAGTCGCTGCAGGCGATGTTGGAGCGCATGGGCGTCAACACCCGCGGCGCGACGATGCGCACCGCCAACGTCGCGGCGGTGATGGTGACCGCCAACCTGCCGCCCTTCTCCACCCAGGGCACCCGCATCGACGTGCAGATCTCCGCCCTCGGCGACGCCAAGAGCCTGCAGGGCGGCACGCTGCTCGTCACCCCGCTGATCGGCGCCGACGGCGAGGCCTACGCCATCGCCCAGGGACCGCTGACCGTCGGCGGCTTCACCGCCAAGGGCGATGCCGCCACCGTCACCCGCGGCGTCCCCACCGCCGCCCGCATCGCCAACGGTGCCCTGGTCGAGCGCGAGGTCGAGTTCAAGCTCGGCTCGCAGAACGCCGTGCGCCTGGCGTTGCGCAACCCCGACTTCACCACCGCCCGCCGCATCGCCATGGCGGTCAACGACCTGATCGGCCAGCCCTCGGCCGAGCCGGTCGACCCCTCGACGGTGCGCCTGACCCTGCCGCCGAAGTTCAACGGCAACATCGTCGACCTGATCACCGACATCGAGCAGCTCTCGGTCGAGCCGGATCTCCCCGCCAAGGTGGTGATCGACGAGGCCACCGGCATCATCGTCATGGGCCAGGACGTCCGCGTCTCGACCGTCGCGGTGGCGCAGGGCAACCTCACCGTCACCGTCTCCGAGAGCCCCGAGGTGAGCCAGCCCAACCCGTTCTCGCAAGGCCAGACCACCGTGGTGCCGCGCACCCAGGTCACCGTCGACACCCAGGACAAGAAGAAGCTCGGCATCATCCAGCAGACCGTGTCGCTGCGCGAGCTGGTCGACGGCCTCAACGCGCTGGGCATCGGCCCGCGCGACATGATCACCATCCTTCAGGCGATCAAGGCGGCCGGCGCGCTGCAGGCCGAGATCGAGGTGATGTGATGGGCTACGACGCGACGATCGCGCTCTCCCCCTCCGTGCCCGCGCTGCATCAGGTGCCGACCGGCCCCGGCAAGGGCGCCACCCGCGAGGAGAAGGCCCGCGCCCAGGCGACCGAATTCGAGCAGGTCTATCTCTCCACCATGCTGAAGCAGATGTTCTCCGGTCTCTCCACCGAGGCGCCATTCGGCGGCGGCGCGGCGGAGGAGACTTGGCGCGGCATTCTCGTCGAGCAATACGCCGACACCATCTCCCGGGCCGGCGGCGTCGGCGTCGCCGATGCCGTCTACCGCGATCTCCTCGCCGTCCAGGAAGGCGCCCGTTCATGATCCCCGACCTCGCGATGCTCCAGGCCGTCCAGGAAGGCGACCGTCCGATCCGCACCGAGACCGAGGCGCGCGCCTTCCTCGACGACTTCCAGGCGACCATGGCCGCTCTGATGACCACCATCGAGGAGGAGACCGCGCTGGTGCGGGCCGGCAAGCTGTTCGCCGCCACCGACGTCGTCTCCCGCAAGACCGCCGAGCTCGCCCGCTATCTGCAGGCCCGCACCCGCCTGAAGCGGGAGTTCGCCACCCTCAACCGCCTCGCCCCCGACGTGCTCGCCCACATGCGTGACGAACACGTCGTCGCGATCGAGAAGATCCGCGCCAACCTCGGCGTCCTGGCGATCGCCCGCGAGGTGGCCGAGGGCATCGTGCGCAACGTCTCGGCGAGCGTCGGCCGGCGCGCCGCCCCCGCCACCTACGGCCGCAACGCCGCCGCCCCGCCGGTCCGCCAAGTCGCCGCCCGCGGCATCGCCTACGACCGCCGCACCTGATCGCACGCCCTCCGCACCGTCCCTCGAACCCGCGAGGACGTCCATGTCCCGTCCGGAAATCTATCTCGCCACGCCGGCCTACGGCGGACAGGTGACGACCGCCTACATGCTCGCCGTGCTCGACTTGAGCCGGCAGGCGGCCGACCTCGGC
>JAAYVT010000533.1 GCA_012517025.1 Phyllobacteriaceae bacterium
CCGCCATGGCGGCGACGGCGACGACCGGCGCCCACAGGAAGACGCCGACGTTGGAGCCCTCCGGCACCATGGTGCGCTTTCCCATCAGTTTCAGCACGTCGAAGAACGGCTGGACGAGCGGCGGGCCGACGCGGCGCTGCAGGCGCGCCACGGCGCGACGGTCGAGGCCGCGCAGGAGGAGCCCGACGGTCAGGGCGAAGAGCCCGCCGGGAAACACCAGGACGGCGAAGAGGAAGGGGAGGAGATCTTCAGTCATGGGCGTGCTCGTCCGTCGAGGGGCCGGCGAGGAGCGCGGTCCGGATGAGGCGATCGGGGGTCTCGTAGAGACCGGAGGCGGGGACGTGCATGCGGGCGAGGGCGATGTCGCCGACGCCGCAAGCGTGGATGCGGGTGGCGACCCTTCGGCTGCCCGAGAGCAGCGGATAGAGTGCCGCGACGGCGCCCGTCGCCAGCATCGCCAGGGTGAGGTGGAGCGGATGCCAGCCCGCCTCGCCCGGCAGGCCGCCGAGCCAGGTCGCGGTGATCGCCGGCAGCCCGAGCGAGGTCTGGATGGTGGCGATCGGCACCAGGACGAGACCCGGCAGGGCGCCGACGACGAGGCTCGCCGCGACCAGCACCATCATCGGCGCGAGCATGACGATCGGCGCCTCGTGCATCTTCGCGCTCTTCGCCGAGGGCTGCCCCATGAAGGCGGCGTGTGCGAACTTGAGGACGGCGGCGAGAGTGAAGAGGCTCGACATCAGTGCCGCCAGACCGAAGGCCCAGTGGCCGCCCTCGAAGGCCGCCCGGTAGATCAGCCACTTGGAGGAGAAGCCGGCGAGCGGCGGAATGCCGGAGAGCGACAGGCCGGCGATCAGGAACAGCGCGAAGGTGATCGGCATCCGCCGCCCGAGGCCGCCGAGTTCGTCGAGGCTGGTGACGTGGCCCTGCGCCATGATGCAACCGGCGGCGAGGAACAGCGTGTCCTTCAACAGCATGTGGTTGACGAAGTGCATGAGGCCGCCGGCGATGCCGAGATCGGTGGCGATCGCCAGACCGAGCAGCACGTAGCCGAGCTGGGAGACCGTCGACCAGATGAGGAGGCGTTTGATGCCGGTCTGGACGACCGCCTGGGCGCCGGCGACCAGCATGGTGAGCGCGGCGATCGTCCCCACCACGGTCATCGGAGCGGGAGCCCGGGCGGGTTCGAGCGCGGCGATCCGGGCGAGACCGGCGGCCCCGCCGAAGGCGACGAAAAACTTCAGGATCCCCCAAGGTCCGACCTTCAACAGCACCGCCGAGATGTAGCCGGAGACCGGGGTCGGGGCGGGCGCGGGATGCATCTGCCAGTCGATGCGGACCGGCAGCTGCGCCGCCTTGGCGAGAAGACCGGCGAAGATCAGCCCGACCGCGGCGGCGAACCAGGTGGGGTTCGTCTTCGCGACGGCGGCGGGCAAGGCGGCGATCTCGAAGGTGCCGGCGCCGACCGCCAGCATCGCGACGCCGAGGAAGAGGAAGCTCGCGCCGGCGAAGTTGAAGACGAAATACTTGGTGCCCTCGCCGAGCGCCTCGTCGGTCTCCTCGTGGATGATGACGAGATAAAGCGTCCAGCTGCTCATGATCTCCCAGAAGGCGAAGAAGCCGTAGAGATCGCGCGCCGCCACGACGCCGAGGAGGCCGCCGATCATCGCGGTGAAGACCGCGAAGTAGCGGTTCTGAGCATGGCCATGCGCCATGTAGCCGATCGAGAAGACCAGCGACAGGCAGCCCATTCCGGCGATCAGCAGCGCGAAGGCGAAGGAGAGCGCGTCGTAGCGGCCGGGTTCGGCGAGAACCCCGACGAAGGCGGCTGCCGCGATCAGCGCCGCGACGACGCCGGCCCGACGCGGCGAACCGCGTCCGAGCGTCCACACGAGGATCGAACCGGCTAGAGACACGGCGGCGGCGATCGACCAGTCGAGCCGCAACGCGGGGATCTGCGTCGTCGCCAGCCCGGCATGGGCGGCGAGCGCCTCGGCGACCGGGACGACCCGATCGAGCAGCGGCGCCGGCCACAGGCCGATCCCGACCACGAAGGCGGCGAGCGCGGCGAGCACCAGCCGCATCGAGAGGGGCGCCTCGGCGACCTTCTCGCGGCGGTGGGCGCCGAAGAAGACGACCCGCAGGATGCGGGCGTAATAGACCGCGCCGACGACGCTGCAGGCGAGG
>JAAYVT010000534.1 GCA_012517025.1 Phyllobacteriaceae bacterium
ACAGATCGGTTACGCCTTGAAGAAGCACAACATAGAGCTGAAGCGGTTCTGACCCGCCGCGATGCCGTTCCTCCCGTGAAGACCCACTGACGGCCCGGAGCGATCCGGGCCGTTCTTTCGAGCGGACGGGTGTTTCGTCCGGCCTCCGTGCCGCTCCGTCGTCTGCCGCCGGAAAGGCGATCGCCGCCACCGTTCGTTCTCTCCTCGAGGACGCCGAGGGGTTGCGGCGAAAGCGCGTGGAAATGGCGCTTGACGCATGAACAAAACGGGAACATCATCGTGGCCGTCCGATGGATGAGCGGAGGAGATTTCCGATGCGACAGTTCGTGCGTAGCTTGGCTTGGGATGCCGTTTCGTTCGGCGCGATCGTCTCTTTCGTCGTCATGATCGCCCTGTGGGGCGACGCCATCGGACGGGCGGCGTTTTACTGAGAACAAAAAGTGTACGAAATCTCCCGTGGCGATGCGAACCGGCGTCGTCGCCGTCGCACCTTCGCGGGGGAGCCGTTCCTCGCGAGGCGGTTCGCGGAGGCCGACGGCGGGCGGACGTCGAGGGCATGCCGTGGGGCACACGGTGGGAGTTCGGCGACGCGTGGCGCGCCGCTCGGATCGCGTGACGGGGCGCGGCTTGGGGATTGCGAGGACCGCGCGGCGGCCGCGCCTCGGCGCGGTTGATGCGGGGGCGGCCGGCGTGGGAGGTTCGGGCAGGACGTGCGGCGGCGAGTCGGCCGGCGCGGAGGGTGTGCGATGGCGGACGGAACGACGGCGGGCGACGCGGCGAAGGGCGAGGTCGGCTTTGTCCATCTGCGCTGCCATTCGGCCTATTCGCTGCTCGAGGGGGCGATGCCGGTCGGGCGGCTGCTCGAGCTCGCCAAGGCCGACGGGCAACCGGCCCTCGGGCTGTGCGACACCGGTAATCTGTTCGGCGCGCTGGAGTTCTCCGAGAAGTCGACCGACAAGGGCATCCAGCCGATTCCGGCCTGTCAGATCGCCGTCGATTTCGTCGACCAGACCGCCGAGCCCGGTCGCCGGCCGGTGATGCACGAGCGCCCGCCGTCGATCGTGGCGATCGCCCGCGACGAGCGCGGTTGGGAAAACCTCGTCCGTCTGGTGTCGCGGTCCTACACCGGCACCGAAGGGGCGGAGGCGCCGCACGTCGAGCCGGACGATCTCGCCGAACTCGCCGAGGGTCTGATCCTGCTCACCGGCGGGCCGACCGGGCCGATCGATCGGGCGATCGCCGCCGGCCGTGCCGATCTCGCCCGTCGCCGCCTGGAGCGGCTCGTCGAGATCTTCGGCGATCGCCTCTACGTCGAGATCCAGCGTCACGGCATGGAGGAGGAGCGTCGGGTCGAGCCGACCCTGATCGATCTCGCCTACGACCTCGGGGTGCCGCTCGTCGCCACCAACGAATCCTTCTTCGCTGCTCGCGACGACTTCGAGGCGCACGACGCCCTGATCGCCATCGCCGAGGGCAAGGTGATCGCCGAGGAGGATCGGCGGCGGCTGACGCCGGAGCATTGCTTCAAGACGCGCGCCGAGATGGTGGCGCAGTTCGCCGATCTGCCGGAGGCGCTCGCCTCGACGGTGGAGATCGCGCGGCGCTGCTCCTACCGGACGGTGAAGCGCAAGCCGCTGTTGCCGCGGTTCACCGGCTCGGGCGCCGACGCGGAGGCGGCGGAGGCGAAGGAGCTGCGCGCCCAGGCGCATGCCGGTCTCGAACGCCGGCTCGCCAAATACGGTCTGGCCCCCGGCCGCACCGCCGAGGACTACGATCACCGTCTGGAATTCGAGCTCGGCATCATCGAGAAGATGAAGTTCCCGGGCTACTTCCTGATCGTTTCGGACTTCATCAAATGGGCCAAGGCGCACGGCATTCCGGTCGGCCCGGGGCGCGGCTCGGGCGCCGGCTCGTTGGTCGCCTGGTGCCTCACCATCACCGACCTCGATCCGCTGCGCTTCGCCCTGCTGTTCGAGCGCTTCCTCAACCCGGAACGCGTGTCGATGCCGGACTTCGACATCGACTTCTGTCAGGACCGGCGCGAGGAGGGGATCCGCTACGTCCAGGGCAAATACGGCCGCGATCAGGTCGCCCAGATCATCACCTTCGGGTCGCTGCAGGCGCGCGCGGTGCTGCGCGACGTCGGGCGCGTGCTGCAGATGCCCTATGGGCAGGTCGACCGGCTGTGCAAGCTGGTGCCGCAGAACCCGGCCAATCCGGTGACGCTGAAGCAGGCGCTCGAAGGTGAGCCGAAGCTGCAGGAGGCGCGCGAGGCCGAGCCGATCGTCGAGCGGCTGCTCGACATTTCGTTGAAGCTCGAGGGGCTCTATCGCCACGCCTCGACCCACGCCGCCGGCGTCGTCATCGGCGATCGGCCGCTCGATCGGCTGGTGGCGCTCTACCGCGATCCGCGCTCCGACATGCCGGTCACCCAGTACAACATGAAGTGGGTGGAGAGCGCCGGGCTCGTCAAGTTCGACTTCCTCGGCCTGAAGACGCTGACGACGCTCGACACCGGCGTGAAGCTGATCGAACGCAAGGGCGTCCACGTCGACCTCGCCTCGGTGCCGCTCGACGATCCGGCGACCTACACGCTCTTGACCAAGGGCGAGACGGTCGGCGTGTTCCAGCTGGAAAGCACCGGCATGCGCAAGGCGATCGCGGACATCAAGCCCGATCGCTTCGAGGACATCATCGCGCTGGTCGCGCTCTATCGCCCGGGCCCGATGGCCAACATCCCGGTCTACGGCGCCCGCAAGCAGGGGCTCGAGACGCCCGACTACATGCATCCGCTGCTGGAGCCGGTGCTGAAGGAGACCTTCGGCATCATCGTCTACCAGGAGCAGGTGATGCAGATCGCGCAGATCCTCTCCGGTTATTCGCTCGGCGAGGCCGATCTTCTGCGCCGTGCCATGGGCAAGAAGATCAAGGAGGAGATGGACAAGCAGCGCATCCGCTTCGTCGACGGCGCGCTGAAGCAGGGCCTGACCAAGGACCACGCCAACACCATCTTCGACCTGCTCGCCAAGTTCGCCGACTACGGCTTCAACAAGAGCCACGCGGCGGCCTATGCGCTGGTCGCCTTCCACACCGCCTGGATGAAGGCCAACCACCCGGTCGAGTTCCTCGCCGCGACGATGACGCTCGACATGTCGAACACCGACAAGCTGGCCGACTTCCGCCGTGAGGCGATCCGCCTCGGCATCGAGGTGCTGCCGCCGTCGGTCAACCTGTCGCGCGAATATTTCGACGTCAGGGACGGCAAGATCGTCTACTCGATGGCGGCGGTGAAGGGGGTCGGCGCCCAGGCGGTCGAGCATCTGGTGGCGGCGCGCGGCGATCGGCCGTTCCGTGATCTCTCCGACTTCGCCCACCGCATCGATCCCAAACAGATCAACAAGCGGGCGCTCGAGAGCCTCGTCGCGGCCGGTGCCTTCGACGAGCTCGAGAAGGATCGTGGTCGCGTCGTCGAGGCGCTCGACGCGATCGTCGCGGCGGCGAGCCGGGTGCGCGAGGACGCCGGCGTCGGCCAGGGGGCGCTGTTCGGCGGCACCGCCTCGGTCGAGCCGATCCGCCTGCCGGCGACCGGGTCGTGGACGACCTCGGAGATGCTGCAGCGCGAGCATTCGGCGATCGGCTTCTATCTCTCCGCCCATCCGCTCGACGAATATCGCGGCGTGCTCGAAAAGATGCGGGTGCAGATGTGGGCGGAGTTCCAGGCCTCGGTGAAGCGGGGGGCGAACTTCGGCCGCCTCGCCGGTACGGTGACCGGGCGTCAGGAGCGCAAGACCAAGTCCGGCAACAAGATGGGCATCGTCCGCATGTCCGATCCGACCGGCTCCTACGAGGCGGTGATCTTCTCCGAAGGGCTGGCGCAATATCGCGATCTGCTGGAGACCGGCCAGTCGGTGGTGGTCTACGCGGCGGCGGAGGAGCGCGCCGAGGGCGTCTCGGTACGCATCGAGAAGGTCGAGCCGCTCGATCTCCTGGCGTCGCGCGAACAGCAGAACCTGCGCCTGTTCCTGCGCGACCCGCGTCCGGTCGACAGCATCGCCCGTCATCTCGACGCCCAGGGGCGCGGCGAGGGGGAGGTCAGCATGGTGCTGCTCCTCGACGAGGGCGCGCGCGAAATCGAGGTGCGATTGCCCGGCCGCTACCGGGTGTCGCCGCAGGTGGCCGGCGCGCTCCGCGCGGTGCCGGGCATCGAGGCGGTGCAGTTGGTGTGAGAGAGGCGTGGGGCCCCGCTTCTCGTCCGGCCCTCCGCTTCGCTCCGGGCGTTCGGCGGTCGCGACGCTCCGCCGGAGCGTCGCGTCGTCTCCTCGCGGGACGTGAGGAGACGACCGCGCCTCACCCACGTCCGCGGTAGGGCGGAACGCCCTGATCGGGGATCCACAGGTCCTCGGGCGGCCGGCCGGTCGCCCAGAACACGTCGATCGGAATGCCGCCGCGCGGATACCAGTAGCCGCCGATTCGCAGCCAGTGCGGCGCCAGGAGGTCGACCAGTCGCCGCCCGATCGACACGGTGCAGTCCTCGTGGAAGGCGCCGTGGTTGCGGAAGGAGGCGAGATAGAGCTTCAGCGACTTCGATTCGACCAACCAGCCGTCGGGCACGTAGTCGATGACGAGGTGGGCGAAATCCGGCTGGCCGGTCACCGGGCACAGCGAGGTGAACTCGGGTACCGTGAACCGCGCGACGTAACGTGTGTCGGGGTGCGGGTTGGGCACGCGGTCGAGCACCGCGGTCTCCGGCGAGGTCGGCTGAACGGTCGGTTTGCCGAGCTTCAGGTCGCTCGCGTCGATGGTCTGCGTCATGGTCGTGGTCCTCCCCGCCGTCGTCTTCCCATAAGTCCGGCGTCGCCGGCCGTCCAGTCGCCGCTCCGCCGTCACCGGCCTTCGCGACGGGTCGATCGTCCGGATTGAACCGGATTGAATCGGATAATACGAAAGTCGTAGAAACACGACCGGCGAGCGGATCGGTCGATGGTCCGAGAAAAGGCGGGGTTGTGGGCCGGATCGGCGAAACCCCGGGGTATGAATCGAGGCGGCGATCGGCTAAATCAGCGCCAGCCCTCTTCAGCAAAGAGCAGGAGATTTCCATGACCGCCATCGTCGACATCGTCGGCCGCCAGATCCTCGACAGCCGTGGCAATCCCACCGTGGAGGTGGACGTCGTTCTGGAGGACGGCTCGTTCGGCCGCGCCGCCGTGCCCTCGGGCGCTTCCACCGGCGCCCACGAGGCCGTCGAGCTGCGCGACGGCGACAAGTCGGTCTACGCCGGCAAGAGCGTGCTCAAGGCCGTCGAGGCGGTCAACGGCGAGATCTACGACGCCGTCTCCGGCTTCGACGCCGAGGACCAGATCCTCGTCGACAACACCATGATCGCGCTCGACGGGACCCACAACAAGGCCCGCCTCGGCGCCAACGCCATCCTCGGCGTGTCGCTCGCGGTCGCCAAGGCCGCCGCCCAGGCCGCCGGCCTGCCGCTCTATCGTTACGTCGGCGGCCCCAACGCCCGCGTCCTGCCGGTACCGATGATGAACATCATCAACGGCGGCGTGCATGCCGACAACCCGATCGACTTCCAGGAATTCATGATCATGCCGGCCGGTCTGCCGTCCTTCTCCGAAGGTCTGCGTGCCGGCGCCGAGATCTTCCACACGCTGAAGAGCGAGCTGAAGAAGGCCGGCCACAACACCAACGTCGGCGACGAGGGCGGCTTCGCGCCGAACCTGAAATCGGCCGAGGCCGCGCTCGACTTCGTGATGGGCGCGATCGAGAAGGCCGGCTACACCCCCGGCAAGGACGTCTATCTGGCGGCGGACTGCGCCTCGACCGAGTTCTTCAAGGACGGCGCCTACGTCTACGAAGGCGAGAAGAAGACCCGCGATCCCAAGGCTCAGGCAAAGTATCTCGCCAAGCTGGTCGGCGCCTATCCGATCATCTCGATCGAGGACGGCATGGCCGAAGACGATTGGGAGGGCTGGAAGCTCCTCACCGACATGATCGGCGACAAGTGCCAGCTGGTCGGCGACGACCTGTTCGTCACCAACTCCAAACGCCTCGCCCAGGGCATCGCCGCCGGCACCGCCAACTCGATCCTGGTCAAGGTCAACCAGATCGGCTCGCTGACCGAGACGCTCGAGGCGGTCGAGATGGCGCACAAGGCGCGCTACACCGCGGTGATGTCGCATCGCTCGGGCGAGACCGAGGATTCGACCATCGCCGATCTCGCGGTCGCCACCAACTGCGGTCAGATCAAGACCGGCTCGCTCGCCCGCTCCGACCGGCTCGCCAAGTACAACCAGCTGCTGCGCATCGAGGAGCAGCTCGGCGACGCCGCCCGCTACGCCGGCCTGTCGATCCTCAAGGCCTGATCGACCCGCGCTCGCGCGAAATCACGACGGCGGCCCTCGGGCCGCCGTTTCGCGTTTCCGGCCGGCGATCCGGGTCCGGAGGTGGCGACGCGGGGAGCGGTCAGGAGGCGGGCAGGGGCTTCTTGTAGATCTTCTGGAACAGCGTCTGGGCCTTGCCGACGGCGTTCGCGCGATCTTCTGCCGTCAGCGCCTGATCGCAGTCGATGCGGACGTTGTCGGGGTCGGTGGCGTCGGACTGCGGCGCCTTGGCGGCGGCGATCACCAACCGCCAGGCGCAGGCCTTGACGTCGTCGATCGGTTCGACGCCGTAGCAGCCGTCGACGTAGCACCAGGCGATGTTGCGCTGGCTCTGATAGTCGCCGGTCATCGCCTTGGCCTCCTCGGCGCGATAGGCGGCGATCTGTTCGCGGGTCGGGTTGAGCACCCGTTGCGGCAGATCCTCGGCGAGGCCGGGCACGGCGAAGAAGGCGCTGCGGCGCCCCGGCGCCAGCGGCTGATCGCACAGCGCGGCGGCGGTCGGCGAATAGGCGAGGAGGCCCGGCCGGGCCCCGCCACCGGCGAGGAAACGGGCCTGCGGCTCGATCTCGCCCTCGATGGTGGAGACCGCCGATTTCAGATCGACGGTGATCTCGATGTGGACGCCCCAGCCGAAGCGGCGCGCCTGGGTCGACCCCTCGTCGGAGACGACGGCGCGGATCCGTTCGACGTCGCCGGCATGGCGGCCGAACAGCGGGCGGCAGATGTTGCGGATCTGATCGAGGGCGCGCTCGACGTCGACCTTGCCGACGGCGCCCGTCTCCATCTCGACGTCGACGTCGGCGGGCCCGCGACCGCAGGCGGCGAGCGCGCTACAGAGGACGGCGATCGGTACGAGGCGAGACGACATGACGTGGTCCTCGCGAGGGCACGCGCGCCATTTTATGCCGCGACGATGAACGAAGCGTTGGCGCCGGGCGGCGCGCCGGCGGCGCCGAGGGCCGTCAGGGTGATGCGGCAAGGGGATGTTAACCACGCGCGAGTGAAATGGAGCGGTCCCGATCGACGGCGATCGGCGCGATCGCTCCTCGAACACCCCGGGTCCGGCGTCCGTCATGTCCACGCGTCAACACCGCAAGTCCTATGTTCGTCCGCTCGTCGTGCCGCTCATCGCGATCGCGTTCTCCGGCTATTTCGCCTGGCACGGCTGGCACGGTTCTTTCGGCGTCGAGGCGCGTCGCCAGTTGACCGTCGAGGCCGATCGGCTGCGCAGCGAGCTCGAAACGGTGAAGAAGGAGAGGGGGGCGCTCGAACATCGGGTCGGACTGTTGCGTTCGTCCAATCTGGAGAGCGACATGCTCGACGAACGCGCCCGCGAGATCCTCGGCTTCGCGAATGCGAACGAAATGGCGATCGTGGCGAGTGCACCGCAGCATGCGATGATGAACAAAAATTGAGTTCAATCGGCTGTATGAACCAAAATATTGTTCATCAGTGAATTTCTTTTGCATGGCAACATTTTAAACCCTCTGCATCGAACCGTTTCACACTCTTGCATCGGTTTCCCGTCGCTCTATTCTCGCGTCCCACGATCAACGGCGAGAATGCCCTTCGGGAGGATGCGATGGCTGCCCCCAAGTCGACCAAGTCCAAGGCAGCGGGCGAGACCGGCCCGGTGACCTTCACCAGGGACGAAGAGCTGCATGCCTATCGCATGATGCTTCTGATCCGACGCTTCGAGGAGAAGGCGGGTCAGATGTACGGCATGGGCCTGATCGGCGGCTTCTGCCACCTCTACATCGGCCAGGAAGCGGTCGTCGTCGGCATGCAGATGGCGATGGAGGAGGGTGACCAGTTCATCACCGGCTATCGCGACCACGGCCACATGCTGGCCGCCGGCATGAACGCCGACGGCGTCATGGCCGAGCTGACCGGCCGACGCGGCGGCTATTCCAAGGGCAAGGGCGGCTCGATGCACATGTTCAGCGTCGAGAAGCAGTTCTTCGGCGGCCACGGCATCGTCGGCGCCCAGGTGTCGCTCGGCACCGGCCTCGCCTTCGCCGACAAGTACAAGAAGAACGGCAAGGTCAGCCTCGCCTTCTTCGGTGATGGCGCGGCCAATCAGGGCCAGGTCTACGAGAGCTTCAACATGGCGGGGCTGTGGAAGCTCCCCGTGGTCTACGTGATCGAGAACAACCGCTACGCCATGGGCACGGCGGTGTCGCGCGCCTCCTCGCAGGTCGACTTCTCCAAGCGCGGCGCCTCCTTCGACATCCCCGGCGAGCAGGTCGACGGCATGGACGTGCGCGCGGTGCGCGACGCCGCCGCCCGGGCGCTCGAGCACGCCCGCACCGGCCAGGGCCCCTACATCCTGGAGATGCAGACCTATCGCTATCGCGGCCACTCCATGTCCGATCCGGCCAAGTACCGGACCAAGGAGGAGGTCCAGAAGATGCGCAACGAGCACGATCCGATCGAGCAGGTGCGCAGCCGTCTCCTCACCACCGGTGTGGCGAGCGAGGACGAGTTGAAGACGATCGACGCCGACGTGCGGGCGATCGTCCAGCAGGCCGCCGAATTCGCCCAGACCGACCCCGAGCCCGATCCCGCCGAGCTCTGGACCGACGTGGTACGCTGAGGAGAACGCGACGATGGCCACCGAAATTCTCATGCCCGCGCTCTCCCCGACGATGGAAGAGGGCAAGCTCGCCAAATGGCTCAAGGCCGTCGGCGACACCGTGAAGTCCGGCGACGTGCTCGCCGAGATCGAGACCGACAAGGCGACCATGGAGGTCGAGGCGATCGACGAGGGCGTGCTCTCGGCGATCCTGATCCCGGCCGGCACCGAGAACGTCAAGGTCAACACCCCGATCGCGGTGATCGGCGCCGACGCCAACGATACCGCGACCGCCTCCGCCGCTCCGGCCCCGGCGCCCGCCGCCGCCGCTACTCAGGCCCCGGTCGCCGCCATGGCGATCGCCGCCGCGCCGGTCGTGTCCGCGCCGCCCGCCGAGGACTATCCGGCCGGCACCGAATTCGTGCACCAGACGGTGCGCGAGGCGCTGCGCGACGCCATGGCCGAGGAGATGCGCGCCGACGGCGACGTCTTCGTCATGGGCGAGGAGGTCGCCGAGTACCAGGGCGCTTACAAGATCACGCAAGGGTTGCTGCAGGAGTTCGGCGCCGATCGCGTCGTCGACACCCCGATCACCGAGCACGGCTTCGCCGGCCTCGGCGTCGGCGCGGCGCTGGCCGGATTGAAGCCGATCGTCGAGTTCATGACCTTCAACTTCGCCATGCAGGCGATCGATCAGATCATCAATTCGGCCGCCAAGACGCTCTACATGTCGGGCGGTCAGATGGGCTGCCCGATCGTGTTCCGTGGCCCGAACGGCGCCGCCGCCCGCGTCGCCGCCCAGCACAGCCAGGACTACGCCGCTTGGTACAGCCAGATCCCGGGCCTCACCGTGATCCAGCCGTGGTCGGCGGCCGACGCCAAGGGCTTGCTCAAGGCGGCGATCCGTTCGCCCAATCCGGTGATCTTCCTCGAGAACGAGATCCTCTACGGCCAGTCCTTCGACGTGCCGGTCGGCGATTTCGTCACTCCGATCGGCAAGGCCAAGATCGTCAAGGCCGGCACCGACGCCACCCTGGTCTCCTTCGGCATCGGCATGACCTACGCCACCAAGGCGGCGGCGGAACTGGAAGCGATGGGCATCTCGGTCGAGGTGATCGATTTGCGCACCATCCGTCCGATGGACATCGAGACGGTGATCCGCTCGGTCCAGAAGACCGGCCGCTGCGTCACCGTCGAAGAGGGCTGGCCGCAGTGCTCGATCGGCTCGGAGATCGCCTCGCGGCTGGTCACCGAGGCGTTCGACTACCTCGACGCGCCGGTGCTCAAGGTGACCGGCAAGGACGTGCCGATGCCCTACGCCGCCAACCTCGAAAAGCTCGCTTTGCCGAACGTCGGCGAGGTGGTCGAGGCGGTGCGCGCGGTGACCTATCGCTGAGGCCCCGAGGCCGTCCGGTGTCCGGACGGCCCGCCTCGCCTGATCGGCCCGGCCGATCGTCTTCGAGAACGCGTCATCGGGGGGACCCATGCCCGTCAACATCCTCATGCCCGCCCTGTCACCGACCATGGAGAAGGGCAATCTCGCCAAGTGGCTGAAGGCCGTCGGCGACACCGTCAAGTCGGGCGACGTGATCGCCGAGATCGAGACCGAC
>JAAYVT010000535.1 GCA_012517025.1 Phyllobacteriaceae bacterium
CGCCCCGTACAACTCGGTGTAACGCTGCAACAGGCGCACCAGATACTCCTCGGCGCCGCCTTGACAGGGTTCCGTGTAACGGTAGGTCACTACCAGCACACGCGGTGGCGCCTTATCGGGCCTGGGCGTCGCCACCCGCCGCAGCGAGGCGGCGTACTGCCCGCCCAACTTCGCCCAGTCCAAGCTGGCGCAGGCCGTAGCGTGACCGGCGGCGGCCAACACGCCGCCCCTCACCGGATCGGCGATCAGCTCCTCAATGGCCTCCGCGAAGCGATCCTGCGGTCGGATGAGCGCGTGCGTACCGTCTTCGATGGCGAATCCGCGTACCCCGTCCGGCGTGGAGACCGTCGGCAGCGCATAGCCGAGATAGTCGGCGATCTTCAGGTTTGAGCCGCCACCGCTGACCACCGGATTGACGGCGATGTCGGCCTCAAGCAGCAGCCGGTGCTTCTCCTGGTCCGAAACCACGCCGAAACGGCGCAATCCGGGCAGATGGGCGAAGACATCGAGGGATTCGCCGACCGATCCGATAATCCACAGCTGCATCCCCGGGAAACGCGGCAACACGTCCGCGCACAGAGCCTTGGCGGCGTCCACGTTGGGCGGGTGCCCGCTACCGACGAACACGGCGCGGAAACCCTTCGTGAGATCGCGCTGTCCGCGTTGCGCGATCACGGCCGCAGCGGCCTCGGTCGACAACACCTCGCATCCGTTCAACACCACGGTACCGTCGATGTCGGGCCTTAACTCGGTCAACGCCAGCCGGTCGGCCTCGGTGGTGCAGATGATCGCGTCGGAACGCTCCAGCAGG
The DNA here is from genome assembly GCA_012517025.1 of Phyllobacteriaceae bacterium. Lineage (GTDB taxonomy): Bacteria > Pseudomonadota > Alphaproteobacteria > Rhizobiales > Ancalomicrobiaceae > Pinisolibacter. The sequence goes on from JAAYVT010000535.1 coordinate 812, forward strand.
TAACTCTCGAGCTTGCCGACGAAAGAGCTGAGAATCTCACCGTCGGAGTGCGGCTTCAAGATGTCGGCCTTCATCGCGGCTTCGACATTGTGCGATTCGTAGACCACCGCGGTGTACTTGCCGACGGAGTCCAGCAGAGGCGCCATGTAGGGGTGGGAGAAAATCACTATGTCGGCATTGTCGCCGATGCGACGGAACAACCGCTTCAGATCTGGATTGTCGAGGCAGAAGAGAGCGGCGGAAAGGTCGTTGATAGAAATCCAGTTCCGGTTGTTGATCCCGGACTCGAACGCCTTGTGCTCAGCGGTCTTGGGCACTCGGACTTCCGTGAAGCCGGGGGCCAACTCCTCCAGCTCGAGCCCCGGCTTGTCGTGCATGCACAACAAGGCGACGTCGCCGTTCACGCCGACATTGCGTAGCAAACTGTGGATGCGTCTCGCACCGCCAGATACGGCCTCGCGCACCGAGTAGTCGTTGACCACCAAAATCAGCGGACGCCGCAGCCCCGGTATGAAAGCCGGCTCGGAGATACCCAGGGAGATCTCATCGGCGACCGAACTTCCGATCGTCGGCCAGGACAGGCGCGCGAAGGCCGCGCGGCGGGCGGCCCCCGACAAGCGCCGGCGCGTTTCGGCATCCTGAATCAGGCGCAGCGTTGCCCGATCAAAGTCGTCCCGTTCGGCGATCAGGGCGTCGACGTTGTCCACCAATCCAAGGCCGCGGGCACCCACGTGGGTGGTAACGATCGGCAGACCGGCCGCCATCGCCTCGACCATCTTCAGGCTGGTACCGGCACCGGCGAAAATCGGGTTGACGAAGAAAGACGCGCACTGGAAAAGCCGCTTCTTCTCGTCGTCGCCAACCTCGCCCAGAAGCTGGACATTTCCGGGCGCCGAGCCGATGGACCGGCAAACACGTCCGGCGACAACGAAGCGTTGGCGTGGAAATTGCGGCGCCAGAACCTCAACCACGAAACGCGCGCCCTCCACGTTCGGCGGGTGCTCGGACCCCATGAACAACGCATAGGACTTCGCTCCCACGACCTCGTCGCGCTCGAAGTCGAAATCCTCGGGCGCGAAGCCGTTGGGGGCGAGGCGCAACTTGGCCGCGGGCACTCCGTACAGCAGGTGGAACTTCAGCAACTCCTCGGTCGAAGTGGCGAACACCACCCGGCTTTGCTCCACCAGTGAACGCTCAAGCCGAGTCACCAGATCCACGATCTCCTGGACACGGGCGCCAGACGCCAGCGAGGAGACCATCTCGCTTTCGACATTGTGGCTGTTGTAAAAGCGCGGCTTGCCGTCCTTGCCGATGCCGCGGTCATAGAGCAGCGTGTAGGGGAACTCGTGGACCACGGCATCCGCACCCGCGGCCAGTTCCGCCACCACTTGGTGATACTTGGTGTGGCCGCGGCCCACCATGGCGCAGACCACACCGGCAAGCTCACCTTCGATACCGGCCCGGCGGCAGCTTTCGTAGGCGGTATCGAAAGCCGCGTCCTTGGGCACGCGGTACTCGCGGAAAGTCTCGCCGTGCCGCACGATCTCAAAGTGGCTCTGGGCATGCGTCCATGACACCAAACTGATGTCGAAACGCTCACTGAGCCGCTTGTACATATTGAACAGCCGCAACTCACCACCGCTCACGGGCGGAGCGAAGGCGGGGAAAAAGCAGAGGACGAGTACCTTTTTCATAGGGGGGATGTCCCGATTGATGTTGAAATAGGGGGGGAGGGGGGCGGCATTGCTCGCGGGCAATAGGGATGTCCCGCCCTATATTGAAAAGGGTGCGGCGGGCGCCGCTGATTGAGGAGGCTATGCAGCCTAGCGAGCCGGGTCAAGGCCGGCGCCTGCGGCGCGAGCCTAATGGGCGAGAAGGGCGGCTGTGTCAATGCCGTTTGAAGAAGGGGGGGCTGTCCCGGTCGATGTTGAAATGGGGAGGGCGGCGTTGCTCGCCTTGAGCCGTTAGAGTCTGTCCGGGAAAACACCGTGCCTCATGAAGCCCTTGCGATCCTGCGGACCATGACGCAGATCATGGCCAACATCACGAAGGCGAGGTGTGTTCGGATCCGGTTCTCGAAGTCCTTCGAAAGACGCCGGCACCGGTTCAGCAAGCCGAAGGTCCTCTCGACGATCCATCGCTTCGGCACCACGACGAACCCCTTCGCGGTGTCGCTGCGCTTGACGATTTCCAGTGGAGCGCCAGCTGCCCGTCTCACGGCGGCGGCCGTCTCGACGCCCTGATATCCGCCGTCGGCCACCACTTTCTCCAGGAAGGGAAACAATCGACGAACCTTCTTCAGGATCGGCAGACAGCCGTCGCGGTCCTGGATGTCGGCGGGCAACACGTCGATGCCGAGCATCAGGCCGAGACTGTCGACGACGGCGTGCCTCTTGCGACCCTTGACCTTCTTTCCCGCGTCGTAGCCGACCGGA
>JAAYVT010000536.1 GCA_012517025.1 Phyllobacteriaceae bacterium
ACGCCGCCGGGGCCGAGACCGCCTTCCTGGCGTTGGCGAAGTCCGCCTCCGGCGGCTATCCGGTCCTCGCCGGTCTGCGCGCCGCCGGCGCCCGGGCGACCGCCGGCGAGACGACGCAGGCGATCGCCGCCTTCGACGCGCTCGCCACCCGCTCCGGCCTGCCGCCGCATCTCGCCGAGATGGCCCGCGTCCGCGCCGCCTATCTCGCCCTCGACGTCGAGGATCGCGCCGCCGTGGAGGCGCGCGCCACTCCGCTCGCCGTCGCCGGCGCGCCCTGGCGCGCCGAGGCCCGCGAGGTCCTCGCGCTCGCCGCCTGGAAGGCCGGCGATGCCGCCGCGACCTCCGCGCGCCTCGCCGAAATCGAGGCCGATCCCGAGACCCCCAGAGATCTTCTCGAACGCGTCGGCGTTCTCAGTGCGCTGGTCAAGGCGCAAGGCACCGCCGGAAAGGCCAACTGATGTCGAAGCTGCTTCGCCTCGCCCTGCTCGCGACCCTCGCCGCGCCGCTTCCCGCCTGCTCGTCGACCGACGATCTCCAGGACGCCATCGCCGCGGTCAATCCGTTCGGCGATTCGAAGACGCCGCTGCCGGGCAATCGCCGCGACGTGCTCGATCAGACCGCGACCGAGGTCGCCAAGAACCGCACGGTGTCGATCGGCGCGGCCCGCTCGATCGGTGCCTGGACGTCGGTCGGCGGTCCGACCGGCAACGCCGCCGGCAACGTCGCGCTCTCCGGCTCCGGCGCCACCAACGTCTGGTCGACCCGCGCCGGCGACGTCGGCTCCGGCTCGTTCCTGCGCGAGGACGTGCGCGCCTTCGTCGGCCCGGTGACGACCGCCGGCCGTGCCTACGTGCTCGATCCCAACGGCAACGTCACCGCGGTCTCGCTCGCCGGCGGCGTCTCCTGGACGGCCGCGCTGCGACCGAAGGATCGCGACAATCAGTCGACCACCGGCGGTCTCGGCACCGACGGCGCCCACGTCTTCGCCGCCACCGCCTGGGGCGACGTCGTCGCCCTCGACGCCGATTCCGGCGCCAAGCTGTGGGAGAAGAAGCTCGCCGAGCCGGTTCGCAGCGCCCCCACCGTCGCCGGTGGCAAGATCTACGTGGTCACCCAGTCGAACACCCTGTTCGCGCTGTCGGCCTCCGACGGCACCGAGGCGTGGACCTATCGCGGCGTGCCGGAGGCCGGCGACCTGCTCTCCACCAACAGCCCGGCGGTTGTCGGCGGCGTGGTGGTGGTGCCCTTCTCCTCCGGCGAGCTCGTCGCTCTCGACGAGAAGAAGGGTCAGCCGATCTGGAACGACTCGCTCGCCACCGCGAGCCGGTCCTACGCGGTGTCGGGTCTCTCCACCATCGCGGCGAGCCCGGTCGTCGCCGACGGCGTCGTCTACACCACTGGCGTCGGCGGGCGCACCATCGCCAGCGAGCTGAAGAGCGGTCGCCGTCTGTGGGACGTCACCCTCGGCTCGGCCCACACCCCGGCGGTCTCCGGCAACGCGGTGTTCCTGGTCGATCTCGACAACACCCTCACCGCCCTCGAACGCCGCAACGGCGAGGTGCTGTGGGCGACCAAGCTGCCGGCGGTCAAGGCCAAGAAGAAGCGCACGGTGTGGGCCGGCCCGGTGCTCGCCGGTGGCACGCTGTGGCTCGCTTCCAACGAAGGCGCGATGATCGGCGTCGAAGCGACTTCCGGTCGCGTCGTTTCCACCCAGTCGGGCGGCAAGCCGGTGATGATTTCGCCGATCGCGGTCGACGGCAAAATTTTGACGCTGGCCGCCGACGGTACGCTGTCGGCCTGGGAGTGAGGTCCGCATGACCGCCGTCGTCGCCATCGTCGGCCGACCCAACGTCGGCAAGTCGACGCTGTTCAACCGTCTGGTCGGCAAGAAGCTGGCGCTGGTCGACGACACGCCCGGCGTCACCCGCGATCGCCGTCCCGGCGAGGCGAAGCTCGGCGATCTGACCTTCACCGCCGTCGACACCGCAGGCCTCGAGGAGGCCGACGCCGAGAGCCTGTCGGGCCGCATGCGGGCGCAGACCGAGGAGGCGATCCGCGCCGCCGACGTCTGCCTCTTCGTCATCGACGCGCGATCCGGCCTGCTGCCGCTCGACCGCACCTTCGCCGACCTGCTGCGCCGGGTCGACGTGCCGGTGATCCTGGTCGCCAACAAGGCCGAGGGCCGCCTCGGCGAGGCCGGGGCCTGGGAGGCCTACGAACTCGGCTTCGGCGAGCCGGTCGCCGTCTCTGCCGAGCACGGCGAGGGCATGGCGGATCTCTATCGCGCCCTGCAGCCCTTCGTCGACCGGCTCGCCGGCGACGCGGGCGAGAGCCCGGACGCCGTCGCCGAGACCGAGACCCCGGTGTTCGATCCCGACGCCGAAGTCGACGAGGCGGAGGAAGCCGCGAAGCTGCGCAAGCTGCCGCTGCGCATCACCGTCACCGGCCGTCCCAACGCCGGCAAGTCGACGCTGATCAATCGCCTGATCGGCGAGGATCGCATGTTGACCGGCCCGGAGGCCGGCATCACCCGCGATTCGATTTCGGTCGATTGGGAATGGCGCGGCCGCCCGGTGAAGCTCTTCGACACCGCCGGTCTGCGCCGCAAGTCGCGCGTCCAGGACAAGCTCGAGAAGCTGTCGGTCGCCGACGCCCTGCGCGCCGTCCGCTTCGCCGAGGTGGTGGTGGTCTGTCTCGACGCCACCATCCCCTTCGAGAAGCAGGACCTGCAGATCGTCGATCTGGTGGTCAAGGAAGGCCGCGCCCTGGTGATCGCGCTCAACAAGTGGGACCTGATCGAGGATCGGGTCGCCGCCTGGAAGGAGATGCGCGAGACCTGCGACCGGCTGCTGCCGCAGGTGCGCGGCGTGCCGCTGGTGCGCATCTCGGGTCTGATGGGCGACGGCCTTGACGAGCTGATGAAGGCGGTCGAGCAGGTCAACGAGGTGTGGAACCGCCGCGTCTCCACCGCCCGCCTCAACCGTTGGTTGGAAGGCGTGCTGGAGCGCCATCCGCCGCCGGCGGTGTCGGGACGCCGCATCAAGATCCGTTACGCCACCCAGGCCAAGACCCGGCCACCGCACTTCGTCGTCTTCTGCTCGCGCCCCGAGGCGCTGCCGGAGAGCTATTCGCGCTATCTGGTCAACGACCTGCGCGATCGCTTCGACCTCGTCGGCATCCCCGTCCGGCTCTCGCTGCGCGGCGGCGACAACCCCTATCACGACAAGAAGGAGCGGCGCTGAGGCGCGGTTCCCGGTGTGAAAACGAAGACGGCCGCCCTCGGGCGGCCGTTCGCGTTCGACGGGGGCCTCAGCCGATGTGGCTCCACAGGATGCCGCAGCCGATCAGCGCCAGGGCGAAGCCGGCGGCGATCTCGGCGCGGTGGCCGACCGCCTCGCCGATCCGCCGCCCGGCGACGAGGCCGATCGCCGTCATGGTGAAGGTGACGCCGCCGATGATCGGCGCGGCGACGCGGATGTCGACGTCGATCAGGGCGAGCGACACGCCGACCGCCATGGCGTCGATCGAAGTGCCGATCGCGGTGACGATCAGACCGGCGAGGCCGCGCCGCGGCGGCTCCTCCTCCGGATCGCGGCGCCAGGCGTGCCAGGCCATGTGCAGGCCGACCACCGCGAGCAGGCCGAAGGCGATCCAGTGATCGACCGCCTCGACCCAGTCGGCGAAGGTCCAGCCGATCGCCCAGCCGACGATCGGGGTGAGCATTTCGGTGAAGCCGAAGACGAAGGCGCCGCGCAGCACCGCGCCGAAATGCGGCGCGCCGTTCGATGCGCCGCGCCCGACGGCGGCGGCGAAGGCATCGATCGACAGACCGAGGGCGAGGATGAAGAGGGAGAGGATCGACATCGGAGGGAGACGACTTTCCGGGACCGGGGCGCGCACCAACGCCCTCGTCCCGATGGAGGTCGCGGTGGCGCCGGTCTCGTCGAACCCTAGGGTCGGACGCGCCACGCGGGGCGACCCCGCGAGTGTGTTGACGCGCCCTCCGCTCCGTGAGCGGTGACTACTCCCCGACGGGCGGGACCATGGCGATCGCACCCCACCGCGTCAAGTCCGCAATCGGTCGAGCCGGCGTTTTGCTCAGGAAAGCCACGACTGGGTCGGATGATCCCACACCCGTCCGGAGATCTCGAGCGCCGGCGAGACGAGCTCCATCAGCTTCGGCACCAGCACGATCGGCCGGTCGAGCGTCTCGGCGTCCTCGCCCGGCATCGCCTGCGCCCGCATCTTGGTGCGCAGCGGGCCGGGGTTGATCAGGTTGACCTTGACAGGGGTGATCTCGAGCTCCATCGCCCAGGTCGCCACCATCGCTTCCAGCGCCGCCTTGGACATCGCGTAGGGGCCCCAGAACGGCCGGATCCGCCGCGCCGCGCCGGAGGTGAGGAACACCGCGCGGCCGGCCGGGGCGAGCTTCAACAGCGGTTCCATCGACCGCACCAGCCGCCAGTTGGCGACGATGTTGACGGCGATCACCTTCTCGAAGTCCTTCGGTCCGGCATGCGACAGCGGGCCGACCGGGCCGAGGATGCCGGCGTTGCCGATCAGCACGTCGAGCCGGCCGAAACGCTCCCACAGTGCCCCGCCGAGCCGGTCGATGCCCTCGAGATCGGTGAGGTCGAGCGGCACCAGCGTCGCCGAGCCGCCGAGCGTGCGGATCTCGTCGTCGAGCTCCTCCAGCGCCCCTTGCGTCCGCGCCACCGCCACCACGTGGGCGCCGGCCCGCGCCAGCTCCTTGGCCAGCGTGTAGCCGATGCCGCGCGAGGCGCCGGTGACCAGCGCGATGCGATCGGAGAGGATCTTTTCCGTCATGCCGAAACCGCCAATCTGGCGCCGAGCGCCACCAGGATCGTACCCATGATCGCGTCGAGTGCCCGCCGTCCCCGCGCGTAGACCGACCGGACGCGCGGGTTGGAGAAGAGCATCGCGACGGTCGAGAACCAGGCCGCGCCGAGGCCGCCGACGATCGCCAGCGCGGCGACGTGGGTGGCCGTCGAGGTGTCGGCGGGAAGCACCGACACGAAAACCGAGCCGAAGAAGGCGGCGGCCTTCGGATTGGTCGCCGAAACCGCGATCCCGCGCTTCAGACCGGCGACGAACGACGCCTCGACCGCCGCGACGGCGGCGTCGCGGCTCGGCCGGAGCGCGCCGCGCAGCATCTTGACGCCGAGCCACACCAGATAGAGCGCGCCGCCGATGCGGATCGCCTCGTAGAGCCAGCCGAGGCGGGTCAGCACCAGGCTCAGCCCGGCCATTGCGAAGCCCGCCCAGGCGAGCGAGGCGAGCGCCACGCCGAGCGCGACCCCGAGGCCGCCGCGTCGTCCGCCGAGTGCGAACGAGACGACGGCGACGAAATCCGGCCCCGGCGACACGAAGGCGAGCAGCATCACCGCGCCGAGGACCCACAATTGCGAGAAGGCGAACGCGATCATCGGGATCTCACTGCGACTCGACGAGCAGATCGAGCGTGCGGGTGTCGCCGGCGAGCATCCGATCGGTGAGGCGGGTCGGATAGTCGCCGGTGAAGCAGGCGTCGCAGAACTGCGGCGCCGACGAATCGCGCTTCGCCTCGCCGACGGCGCGATAGAGCCCGTCGATCGACAGGAAGGCGAGGCTGTCGACGTTGATGTAGGCGGCGAGTTCCTCGAGGTTCATCCGCGCCGCGATCAGCTTCGCCTTCTCCGGCGTGTCGACGCCGTAGAAGCACGGGTCGATGGTCGGCGGCGAGGCGATCCGCATGTGCACCTCGCGGGCGCCGGCGTCGCGCACCATCTGCACGATCTTCTGCGAAGTGGTGCCGCGCACGATCGAATCGTCGACCAGGATGACGCGCTTGCCCTCGATCACCGTCCGGTTGGGATTGTGCTTGAGCTTGACGCCCATGTGGCGGATCGCGTCTGTCGGCTGGATGAAGGTGCGGCCGACGTAGTGGTTGCGGATGATGCCGAGATCGAACGGCAGCTTCGCCGCCTCGGCGTAACCCATCGCCGCCGGGGTGCCGGAATCCGGGACCGGGATCACCACGTCCGCCTCGACCGGCGCCTCTTTGGCGAGCTCCTGGCCGATCCGCTTGCGCACCGCGTAGACCGAGGTGTCGCCGAACACCGAATCGGGGCGGGCGAAATAGACGTATTCGAAGATGCAGAAGCGCGAGCGCGCCTCGGCGAAGGGGCGGATCGATTCCAGCCCCTCGTCGGTGATCACCACCATCTCGCCCGGCTCGATGTCGCGGATCACCCGCCCGCCGATGATGTCGAGGGCGCAGCTCTCCGAGGCCAGCACGTAGCAGCCGTCGACGTCGCCGAGCACGAGCGGACGCACCCCGAGCGGGTCGCGCACGCCGATGATCTTCTTCTCGGACAGCGCCACGAAGGCGTAGGCGCCCTCGATCTGGCGCAGCGCGTCGACGAAGCGATCGACCAGCGGTCCCTTTGACGAGGTCGCGGTGAGGTGGATCACCGTTTCGGTGTCGGAGGTCGACTGGAAGATCGAGCCGCGCAGCTGGAGCTGGCGCTGCAGGGTCAGAGCGTTGGTGAGGTTGCCGTTGTGGGCAACCGCGAAACCGCCGCCGTGGAACTCCGCGAACATCGGCTGAACGTTGCGCAGCACCTGCGCCCCGGTCGTCGAATAACGGGTATGGGCGATGGCGTGGCAGCCCTTGAGGCGGGAGATCACGTTCGTCTTGGCGAAATTGTCGCCGACGAGGCCGATGTGGCGTTCGACGTGGAACTGCTGGCCGTCGTAGGTGACGATGCCGGCGGCCTCCTGGCCGCGATGCTGCAGGGCGTGCAGCCCGAGCGCCGCGAGCGCCCCGGCCTCCGCGTGGCCGAAGACGCCGAACACGCCGCATTCGTCGTGGAAATGATCGTCGTGCTCGTCGCCGATCGGCCGGTCGCCGTCGTTGCCTGCGTTCATCGATCGAAACCCCTCGTCCTCGATCCCGTCCCGTCGCCGGGGCGGCTCGTTCGCATCTCGTCGGTGTGCCACGCGTCGATCGGTCAGGGCGCCTTCGCCGAATTGCCGATCATCTGTTCGAGCTGTTTCTTCTCGCCGTTGCGATAGATCGGCGCCTCGCCGGTCTTCGCCGGCGCCGGCTTGGCGTCGGTCGGCGGTTCCTGCGGCGTGCCGTCGTCCGGTGACTTCGGCTTCAGCTTGCGCAGGATCACCTCTTCGGCGTTGTCCGGCAGCATCGCCAGGAGCTTCTCGCCGAGCGCGTCGAGCACCGGCTTCGACTTCGCCGCCGCCACCCAGTGCGGCTGCTGCTGGACCGGGACGAAACCGTTGAAGAATTGGATCGCCACCACCAGCAGCAACAGCCCGCGCGCGGCGCCGAATAGGAAGCCGAAGGTGCGGTCGAGGGCGCCGAAGGCGCTGTCGAGCACGAAGTCGGAGATCTTCATGGTGATCCAGCTGACCACCAGCAGCGTGATCAGGAACAGGCCGGCGACGGTCGTCGCCGTCGCCACCTGGGCGTTCGGCACGTAGACCTGAACCGTCGGCAGAGCCTGCTTGTAGAACAAGGCCGCCACGGCGGCCGCCGCCGCCCAGGACGCGATCGACAGCACCTCCCGCAGGAAGCCGCGGTACATCGCCAGGAGCGCCGAGACCAGCACGACGACGACGACGATCCCGTCGAGAAGCGTGATGAAATCCATCCCCTGAGACCTCGCCCTCACCGATCGAACCGGTCCGCCCCGACCGCCCCGAACGTCGTTGATCCAACTCCGTCGGCGGCCGCGTCGCCGCGCTGCGGCAACGACGACGCCGACGGTCGGGTCTCCCCTCCGCCGGTCGCGCCGACGTTTCGATACGCGAGCAGGCGTCGTCGGTCCAGCCCGAAATCGCCGAGCTCGGCGCCGCTCCGCCGGTCTCTCAACTCATCCAGCCGGACGCGGGACGCGTCTCGCGTCCGGCTCGTCCGCGTTCCTCGACGTCGCGAGGCCGCGCCGGCGGCCGTCCGGCCGAACCGGCGGCGATCCGCGCCACCAGATCGGCGAGCACCTCGATCTCGCCGAGGTCCAGGGCCGACGGCGCGGTCTTTCCGGGTTTGCCGTCGCCGTCGCGCGCGGTCGTTTCTCCGGTGTTGCCCTTCGGCACCACCGCCGAACGAAAACCCAGACGCTCCGCCTCCTTCAGCCGCGCGTCGCCGCGCGCCACCGGCCGCACCGCGCCGGACAGGCCGACTTCGCCGAACCAAACCGTCTCCGCCGCCAGCGCGACCCCGGAGATCGAGGAGACCAGCGCCGCCGCCACCGCCAGATCCGCCGCCGGCTCCTGGATCCGGAGGCCGCCGGCGACGTTGAGATAGACGTCGTGGGTGGAGAGCCTCACCCCGCAATGCGCCTCCAGCACCGCCAGGATCATCGACAGTCGGCTGCCGTCCCAGCCGACCACCGCCCGGCGCGCCGTGCCGAGCGCAGTCGGGGCGACCAGCGCCTGGATCTCCACCAGCAGCGGCCGCGACCCCTCCATCCCGGCGAACACCGCGATGCCGGGCGAGCGCCCGTCGCGTTCGCCGAGGAACAGCTCGGACGGATTGGCGACCTCGCGCAACCCCGCCCCCGACATCTCGAAGACGCCGATCTCGTCGGTCGCCCCGACTGCGCTCGGCACGGCGCGCCGGGCGGTGGTCGGCTGGGACGGTAGCCGGCTGTCGATGATCCTGGCGGTGCTGGAGGCGCATTGCGGGGTGAGGCTCTCCACCCACGACGTCTATCTCAACGTCGCCGGCGGCCTCCGGATC
>JAAYVT010000537.1 GCA_012517025.1 Phyllobacteriaceae bacterium
CGCCTGGACGGCGTAGGCGGCGGCGACGTCGCCCTCGGCGAGGAGGTCGCGGATCGGCGCGGTGGGCGTGCCGGAGACGGCCGCCTCGAAGAGGCGATCGGCGGCCGTCCGCACGGCTTCGGGAGTGGAGGTCATGGGGCCGAAGGTCCTCACAGCTTGACGCAGACGTTGGTGATCTCGGTGTAGAATTCCAAAGAATGAACCCCGCCCTCGCGGCCGATGCCGGAGGCCTTGGCGCCGCCGAAGGCGGTGCGCAAGTCGCGCAGGAACCACGAGTTCACCCAGCAGATGCCGACGTCCATTTTCGCCGCGACCCGATGGGCACGCGACAAGTTCTCCGTCCACACCGCCGCGGCGAGACCGTAGGGCGTGGAATTGGCGAGCCGGACCGCCTCCTCCTCGGTGTCGAAAGGACGGACGTGGCAGCACGGTCCGAAGATCTCTTCCGTGACGCAGTCCGCTTCGTCGGAGAGGCCGGTCCAGATGGTCGGCTCGACCCACGATCCGTCGACGAGGTCCTCCGGCATCTTCGGCACGCCGCCGCCGGTCACCACGGTGGCGCCTTCCTCGACCGCCTTGGCGTAGTAGGAGAGCACCTTGCCCTGATGCTCCTTGGAGATCAGCGGGCCGATGCCGGTGGTCGGGTCCTCCGGCCGGCCGAGCCGCAGGCCTTCGGCGCCCTTCTTCAGACGGGCGACGAATTCCTCGAAGATCGGCCGCTCGACGTAGACCCGCTCGGTGCCCAGGCACACCTGACCGCAGTTGGAGAAGACCGAGCGCATGGTGCCCTCGATCGCCTTGTCCATGTCGCAGTCGGCGAAGACCAGCGCCGGGTTCTTGCCGCCGAGCTCGAACGACACCGGGCGGATGCCGTGTGCCGCTTGACGCATGATCGCCTCGCCGGTGCGGGTCTCGCCGGTGAAGGTGATGCCGGAGACCAGCGGATGCTGGGTCAGGAATTCGCCGGCCGAATCCGGGCCGAGCCCGTGCACCACGTTGTAGACGCCCTTCGGCACGCCGACCGCGTTCATCACCTCGCCGAGCAGGGTCGCGGTGAGCGGCGTCTCTTCCGACGGCTTGACCACCACGGTGTTGCCGAGCGCCAGGGCGGGGCCGACCTTCCAGGTCATCAACAGCAGCGGCAGGTTCCACGGGCTGATCACGGCGATGACGCCGCGCGGCCGCCGGAGGCCGTAGTTGAGCGCGCCGGTGCCGTCCGGAGTCGCCATCGGGAAGCACTCGGTCGAAACCGTCTTGGCGACGTCGGTGAACATCTTGAAGTTCGCCGCGCCGCGCGGGATGTCGATGTGGGAGGCGAGCGACATCGGCTTGCCGGTGTCGAGGCACTCGGCCTCCAGGAAGTCGTCGAAGCGACGGTTGATCTCGTCGGCGACGGCGGCGAGCAGATCGGTGCGCTGCACCACCGTCATCCGTCCCCACGGGCCGTCGAGGGCGTCGCGCGCCGCCTTCACCGCCGCGTCGATCTCCGCCCGCCCGCCTTCCGGCACGGAGCCGATCAGGCTGCCGTCGGTCGGGCAGAAGTTCCGCCAGCTCTTGCCGGTGGTCCCTTGCGTGAAGGTGCCGTCGATGAAGTGGGCGGCGTCGCGACGCATCGCCGAGCGCGCCAGCGGGGCGCGATCTCCGGCCGTGTGAACCGTCATTTCCTCTTCTCCTCGATCCGAGCCGGCGCATCCGACGCCGACGATTGTTCCTCGATCCGTTCGTCCGGGCGCGAAGCGGTGCGCCCGCGTCTCATCCGCCGAGGGCGGCGAGCCCGGCCGCTGCGCAGGCGCGATCGTCGTCCTCCGAACCACCGGAGACCCCGAGACCGCCGACCACGCGCCCGTCGACGACGATCGGCACGCCGCCGCCGAACAGCACCACGCCCGGTCGGAGCGCGATGCCCTCGCGCAGGACCTCGCGCGGCGCGAGCGCGTCGCACAGCGCGTCGGTGGTCGCCCCGAAGGTCGCCGCCGTCCACGCCTTGTCGCGGGCGATGTCGACGGACGCCGCGAAGGCGCCGTCGTCGCGCAGGCAGGCGACCAGCGCCCCGCCGACGTCGACGACCGCCGCCACCACCGTCACGCCGCGCTCCCGCCCGCGGGCGAGGGCCGCCTCGGCGGCGGTCGAGGCCGCCGCGACGGTGATCGAAATGAGCACGCGGGTGAGCGTCACCGGCCCCTCCTCAGGTCACGACCGAGAGGAAGGCGTCGTTGAGCTGACGCTCGTAGTAGAAGATGCCCTTGCCCACCTGTTCGGCGTCCCAGGTCCGGGTCGGGTTGTCGGGATAGTAGGAATAGCCGCCGGAGAAGACCTCGTTGCGGTTGCCCGACGGGTCGAAGAAATAGATCGTCTGGCCGCGGGTGATGCCGTGCCGGGTCGGTCCGATGTCGACCGAGATGTCGGAGCGGGTCAGGATGTCGGCGGCGTGGCC
>JAAYVT010000538.1 GCA_012517025.1 Phyllobacteriaceae bacterium
CCACGCCATCACGAAGCCTCAGTTGGTCGGCCGCAGCGGCTCGATGCCGACGCCGAGGTCGGCGAGGATGGTCGTCCAAGTGCCGTCCGAGCCGAGGCGCGGCCAGCTCGCGCCGCCGAGCGCCAGCACCACCGCGTCGGCGGCGAGCGTCTCGGTGGCACCGGTCTCGGTTCGGAACAGCGCCTTTCCGGCCTCGAAGCCGATCCAGCGCCACCGCGTCCGACTCTCGACGCCGAGCCGGTCGAGCCGTCGCAACCAGGCGCGCAACAGCGGCGAGGCCTTGAACGAACAGGGGAACACCCGGCCCGAGGTGCCGACGAAGGTCTTCTCGCCGAGCGCGGCGACGAAGTCGCGCAAACCGTCGGGCGGAAACGCCTCGATCACCGGGGCGAGCCGCACGGCCGCCTTGCCGTAGCGGCCGAGGAAGGCCTCGCGCATCTCGGTGTGGGTGAGGTTGAGCCCGCCACGGCCCGCCATCAGCAGCTTGCGGCCGAGCGACGGCATGTGGTCGACCACGGTCACCGCGTGCCCGGCGGCGGCGAGCGTGTCGGCCGCCATCAGCCCGGCCGGTCCACCACCCACCACGATCACGTGACCCATCGTCGTCTCCGATCCGCGCCGAGGTCGCTTCGATCGCCCCGGGGCTCTGCCCGTCGCGACGAGTCGCTGCGAGCACGGTCGCTTGATGATCGATCCGACCATGGGGCGCAAGGGGTGACGACGTCGATCCACCGTCCGTCCAATGCCGTTCGGCCCGTGTTCGCGTCGCCGATCCACCGAAAATGGGCCGATCGGGGGTGAATCTGTCGCGGCGTGTGGTCGCTCACGCCGGTTTCATCGTTTCCGATCGTCGAACGATCCATCCGCTTCTTCGGGGATGGGCGGGCAGGGCGGAACGCGGCATGGTGTCGCCACGACGGGACGGACGGTCCGCCCCTGGTTCCCCCCGAAAGATGTTCCGGAGACGTCCATGACCAAGGTTCTGGTTCTCTACTATTCCACCTACGGCCACATCGAGGCGATGGCGAACGCGGTCGCCGAGGGTGCCCGTTCGGCCGGCGCCGAGGCGGTGGTCAAGCGCGTCCCCGAAACCGTGCCGGAAGAAATCGCCAAGGGCGCCCACTTCAAGCTCGATCAGTCCGCGCCGGTCGCCACCGTCGAGGAGCTCGCCGACTACGACGCCATCGTCTTCGGCGCCCCGACCCGCTTCGGCACGGTCGCCTCGCAGATGCGCTCGTTCATCGACCAGACCGGCGGCCTGTGGTTCACCGGCAAGCTGATCGGCAAGGTCGGCTCGGCCTTCACCTCGTCGGCGACCCAGCACGGCGGCCAGGAATCGACCCTGCTCGGCTTCCTGCCGACGCTGCTCCACCACGGCATGGTGGTGGTCGGCCTGCCCTATTCCTATCAGGGCCAGATGACGCTCGACGAGATCGCCGGCGGCTCGCCCTACGGCGCCACCACCATCGCCGCCGGCGACGGCTCGCGCCAGCCCTCGAAGAACGAGCTCGACGCCGCCCGCTTCCAGGGCAAGCACGTCGCCGAAGTGGCGGCCAAGCTCTCCGCCTGATCTTTCCGTCGCAACGCCCCGCGACGAGCGAGACCCCGTCGGCTTCCGGCCGGCGGGGTTTCGTGCGTCAGGCGCGGGCCGCCTCGCGCACCATCTTGGTGACGGTGAGGTGGTCGATCTTGCCGGTGCCGAGCAGCGGCATCTTCTCCCACACCACCACCTCGGACGGGTTCATCAGCTCGGTGCCGCCGGCCGCCTTGGCCCTGGTCACGAAGTCGGAGCGCGTCGCCCCTTCCCGGGTGGTGACCAGGACGACGCGCTCGCCCTTCCGCGGATCGGGCAGAGCGGCGGCGGAGACCTGGGCGTCCGGCCACACCGCCGCGGCGAGCTTTTCGACCGCCGCCAGCGACACCATCTCGCCGCCGATCTTGGCGAAACGCTTGGCCCGGCCGAGGATGGTGACGAAGCCGTCGGCGTCGATCTTCACGATGTCGCCGGTGTCGTGCCAGCCTTCCGCCGGCGGCTCCAGCCGTCCCGGCGCCTCGGTGCGCAGATAGCCGAGCATGACGTTGGGACCGCGCAGGAACAGCCGGCCGCCCTCCTCGATGCCGGCGACCGGCTCGAGGCGCGGCTCCATCCCCGGCAGCAGCCGGCCGACGGTGCCGAAACGGTTGAACATCGGCGTGTTGAGCGCGACCACCGGTGCCGTCTCGGTGACGCCGTAGCCCTCCAGGATGCGCAGGCCGAACTTCTCCATCCACGCCGCCCGGGTGGTCTCCTTGACCGGTTCGGCGCCGGCCACGACGTAGCGCAACGAGCGGAAGTCGTAGGGGTGGGCGGAGCGGGCGTAGCCGGCGAGGAAGGTGTCGGTGCCGAACAGGATGGTGGCGTTGAAGCCGTAGACCAGCTCCGGCACCACCCGGTAGTGCAGCGGCGAGGGGTAGAGGAACACCGGCACGCCGGAGATCAGCGGCAGCACCAAGCCGGCGGTCAGGCCGAAGGAGTGGAACACCGGCAGCACGTCGAGCACCTTGTCGGCGCGGCCGAAGTCGATGCGGGCGGCGGCCTGGGCGGTGTTGGCGAGCATGTTGCGCGACGAGAGAACGACGCCCTTCGGCGTGCCCTCCGAGCCGGAGGTGAACAGGATTGCCACCGGCTCGTCGGCGTCGCGTCGGGCGAGCGGATGCTTCCACCGCAGCAGGGCCCAGAGCTTCTCCGGGGCGCCGAGAGTGGCGCGCAGGTCCTCGAGGAACAGCACTCCGACGTCGTCGCCGAGGGTGTCGAGCAACGGCTGCAGCCGCGCCTTCTCGATGAAGGCGCGCGAGGTGACGATGGTGCCGATCTCGGCGGCGCGCACCGCGGCGAGCACGTTCGCCGGGCCGGCGGTGAAGTTGATCATCGCCGGCACCCGCCCGGCCGAATGCAGGCCGAGGAAGGCGAGCACCGCGGCGTTGGCGTTGGGCAGCATGACGCCGACGGCGCCGCCGGCCGGCGCCAGCCGGGCGAGGCGACGGCCGAGCAGCCGCGCCCCGGTCAACATGCGGCGATAGGAGAGAGAGCCGGTCACCGGGTCCTCGATCGCCACGCGTCCGGGCCCCTCGTGTTTCGCCGCCTCGATCACCGCGTCGATCACCGAATGATCGATGCGGGTGGTGCGATAGAGCAGATCGGACATGACGCCGTAGAGCGCCGCCCCCGCCGCCCGCCGCCGGGCGCGGCCGACCAGCGTCGGATCGACCTCGATCGGCCGGCCGGGCAGGATCGTCACCCGCACCTTGGGGAAGAGCTTGCGGCGCACCTGCGACGGCGCCAGCCGAGTGAACGGCGTCTGCTCCAGTCCCTCGATGCGCACCGGCACGATGTCCGCTCCGGTCTTGAGCGCCACCAGACCGGCACCGTCGTAGACCTTCATCAGCGATCCGGTGACGGTGAGCCGCCCTTCCGGGAAGATCACCAGCGGATCGCCCGATTCGACGCCGTGGATCAGCGTCCGCGTCGCCATCGGCTTCAACGGGTCGAGCGCCAGGGCGCGCGCCACCTTGAGGAACGGTCGCACCCACCACTTCTTGGCGATCGTGGCGTCGATCGCGAACACCGGTTCGCGCTCCATCAGCGCCAGGGCGAGGCCGGCGTCGAGGAAGCTGACGTGGTTGAGCGCCACCACGGTGCGCGGGCCGATCGTCTCGAGATGCTCGCCGCCCTCGACCTCCAGCCGGAACAGGATCCGATAGAGCAGGAAGAGCAGGTCGCGCATCGGGTGGGTCGGCAGGGTCGAAAGCACCAGCACCGCGACGACGAGCCCGAGCCCCGCCAGCCCCGCCCAGATCATGCCGATCGACACGCCCGCCGTCTGCAACCCCGCCACCGCGAGCGAGGCGATCGTCATGAAGAAGGCGTTGAGCACATTGACGGCGGCGACCACGCGGGCGCGCGCTTCCACCGGCGCCCAGGTCTGCAACGCCGCGAACACCGGCACCACGAACAGGCCGCCGGCGACCGCAAGCCCGGCCATGCCGATCGCCACCCGGATCGCCAGCGGGTCGGAGAGCGCGGCGAGGAGGCCGAGCGGCGGCGCCGTGGTCGCCGGCACCCGGCCGATCGCGAAGGCGGTCAGCGCCGCGAAGCCGGCCATGAACAGCGCCGCGATCGGCGCCGTCACCAGTACGATGCGATGGCCGGAGAGCCACGCCGCCAGCCCCGAGCCGATCGCGATGGCGATCGCGAACACCGCGAGATAGGCGGTGACGAGGTCGTCCGCCCCGCCGAGCGCGCCCTTGACCATGGTCGGCAGCAGCGACAGCGCCACCGCCCCGACCGTCCAGAACCAGCTCGACGCCAACCCCGCCCACAGAAGGCGCCGGTCGTCGCCGAGATGGCGCAGAAGGTCGAAGGTCGAGGCGAGGATGTTGACGCGGATCCGCAG
>JAAYVT010000539.1 GCA_012517025.1 Phyllobacteriaceae bacterium
TCTTCGCGATGCGTATTCTCGCCGTGACCCTCCTCGCCCTGTTCGCCCTGTTCGGCCATGCCCGCACCGCCGACGCGGCGGTGGAGGCGCGCATCAACATTTCGACCCAGCGCATGGTGGTGTTGGTCGACGGCGTCAAGACCGGCGAATTCGCGGTCTCGACCGGGCGCAAGGGGTACCGCACCCCGACCGGCGCCTTCAAACCGCAGCACATGCACAAGAAATATTACTCGCACAAGTATCACAACTCGCCGATGCCGAACTCGATCTTCTTCAACGGCGGCATCGCCGTGCACGGCACCTACGAGACCGCGCGGCTCGGATCGCCCGCCTCGCACGGCTGCGTCCGCGTGGCGCCGCGCGCCGCCGCCCAGCTCTACGACCTGGTGCGCCAGCACGGCATGGACAACAGCCGGATCGTCGTCACCTACTGACGCCGCCGCGCCGATCCGCCCTCAGGCCGATCCGCACGCCGCTTCGTCGCGCGCCTTCTCGCGGAAGAAGCGACGGATCACCTTGCCGGTGGTGGTGAGCGGGATTTCCTCGACGAACTCGATCTCGCGCGGATATTCGTGCGCGGAGAGGCGCGTGCGGACGTGCGACCGGATCTCGGCGGCGAGATCGTCGCTCTCCGAGCCGCCCTCGACCAGCTTGACGTAGGCCTTGACGATCTCGGTGCGCAGCGGATCGGGCTTGCCCACCACCGCCGCCAACGCCACCGCCGGGTGGCCGACCAGACAATCCTCGATCTCCGCCGGGCCGATGCGATAGCCCGACGAGGTGATCAGGTCGTCGTCGCGGCCGACGAAGAAGACGTAGCCGTCGTCGTCGACGATTCCCTGATCGCCGGTGATCATCCAATCGCCGAGGAACTTCGCGGCGGTCGCCCGCGGTTGGTTCCAATAACCGAGGAACATCACCGGATCGGGCCGCAGCACCGCGATCTGGCCGGTGTCGCCGGGGCGCACCGGGCGTCCCTCGGCGTCGATCACCGCCACCCGGTGACCGGGCGTCGGCTTGCCGATCGCCCCCGATCGGCTGACCCCGAGCTTCGCCGAGGAGCCGAGCACCAGATTGCATTCGGTTTGGCCGTAGAACTCGTTGATGGTCATGCCGAGGTCGGCCTTGGCCCACTCGTAGGTTTCCCGCCCCAGCGCCTCGCCGGCCGAGGCGATGGTTCTGAGGTCGACCGCGTGGCGGCCGCGCGGGCTGCCGGCGTTGCGCAGCATCTTCATCGCCGTCGGCGGCACGAAGGCGTTGCGCACCCGGTGGCGGGCGATCAGGTCCCAGGTGAACTCCGGGTCGAACCCTTCGAAGCGCGCCGCCAACACCGGCACGCCGAGGGTCAGACACGGCAGCAGGATGTTGAGCAACCCGCCGGCCCAGGCCCAATCCGCCGGCGTCCAGGCGAGATCGCCCGGCTGCGGCAAGAACTCGTGGGCGTATTGCACCCCCGGCACATGGCCGAGCACCACCCGGTGGCCGTGCAGCGCCCCCTTGGGCGCGCCGGTGGTGCCGGAGGTGTAGATCATCAGCGCCGGGTCGTCGGCGAGAGTGGCCACAGGCTCGAAGGCGTCGGAGGCACGCGCCGTCGCCGCGATGAGGTCGATCGCGCCGTCGCACGGCCCGTCGACACAGAAGATCAACTCGAGCGTCGTCAGACGGTCGCGGATCTCCGCGAGCTTGGCGGCGCCGGCGCGATGGGTGATCACCACCCGCGCCCCCGAATCGGTCAGCCGATGGGTCAGCGCCTCGACGCCGAAGACTTCGGCCAGCGGCAGCGCCACCGCGCCGGCGGCGTAGATGCCGATGTGCGAGAACGCCGTCTCGGGCGATTGCGGCAGCAGGATCGCCACCCTGTCGCCGCGGGCGAGACCGTGGGCGACGAGGACGTTGGAGACGCGGTTCGCCGCCCGCGACAGCCGCGCGAAGCTCCACACGTCGAGGCGACCGTCACGGGTCGCCTGCAGAATCGCCGGCCGCTCGGGCGCCGCCGCCGCCCA
>JAAYVT010000540.1 GCA_012517025.1 Phyllobacteriaceae bacterium
CGATCGCCGACGGTCTGCGCGCCCTCGGGCACGACGTCGTCTTCCTCGGCTTCCATCGCCACGGCGATCCGCTGCCGCAGGGAGTTCCGACCCATCACGTCGACGTCCGGCCGATCGAATTCGCCGCCACCGGCGTGATCCGGCGGGCCGCCTGGACGATGGCGGCGCTCGGCCGCAACGAACCGCTGTCGGTCGCCAAATATCGTGGCGGGGTCGGCGCGCGCGTCTTCCCCGACCTGTTCTCCGGTTTCGACTTCGTGCTGGTCGACAAGGTGCAGCTCGCCTGGATCTTCCGCGATCGTCTGGCCGGGATCCCCCATTCCGTGGTCTGGCACGCCATCGAGCACCGGACCTATGGTCAGGTCGCCGAGATGAGCGGCACCCTCGGCGCGCGCGTCTACCGCCGCGAGGCCTCGCTGCTCGAGGAGATCGAGCGGCGGCTGTCGACCACGACGCCGCACGTCTTCGCCCTGACCGACGCCGACGCCGTCACCCTGGCGATGCTCGGCCGTCGCGGGCCGGTCGACGTGCTGCCGTTGACGGTGCCGCTGTCGCTCGCCGATCCGCCGGACGAATGCGCCCGCGACGTCGGCCTGCTCGGCGCTTGGACGTGGTCGGCCAACGCCACCGGTCTCGGTTGGTTCCTCGACGCGGTCTTGCCGCGGCTGCCGTCGGACTGGCGCGTCGACGTCGGTGGCCACGGCAGCACCATCGTCCGCCCCGACGTCGTCGGCGCGCGCCGGCTCGGCTTCGTCGACGACGCCAAGGCCTTCCTCGGCGCGGCGCGGGTGGTCGCCATCCCCCTCGTCGGCGGCACCGGCGTCTCGATGAAGCTGGTCGAGGCGGCGGCGCAGGGCTGGCCGACCGTCACCACGCCGGTCGGAGTGCGCGGCATCGAGCGTCTGCCGCCGTCGGTGCGCATCGCTGAAACTCCGGACGCCTTCGCCGCCGCGCTCGCCGAGATGCGCGCCGTGCCGGCCGAGACCCGGGCCAGCTGGCGCGCGATCGGTCGGGACTGGTATCGCGACCGGCGGAACGATCTGCTGGATTGCCTCGGCGCCGGCGTCGCGGCCTGCCTGCGGGAGACCGGCTCGACCGGGACCGACGGCGAGGGAGGAAAGCGATGGTGAGCTGCGACGTAGACCGCTGGTCCGCGCCCGCGTCGGATCGCCACGCCGCCTCGCGCCGCCGGGTGGTGATCGCGGCGGTCTTCCTGAGCACCCTGTTCGCCTCGGGCCCCTTCGCTCCCGGCCTCACCGGCGGGGTCGGCGTCGACACCCTGCAACAGGCGATCGTCGAGGTGTTCTGGGTGGTGATCGCGGCACTGGCACTGCCGGTGTCGCGGCTGGATCACTGGCGCTGGGATCGGCTGATCGTCGTTCTCGTCGCCTTCGTCTTCTGGGCGGTGCTGTCGTCGATGTGGGCGGGCGCCGCCTCGATGGTCAAGGGCGGGGTGCTCGCCGTCAACGTCGTGGCGGCGTTCCTGCTCGCCCACACCCAGCGCTTCGAGGACGTCGTCGACGCCACCGTCGCCGCTCTCTTCGCGATCTGCGTCGCCTCGTTGATCCTGGTGGTGGTCGCCCCGGACGTCGCGATCGTCGACGATTGGCAGCATTCCGGTCAGTGGACCGGCGCCTTCGACAACAAACAGACCCTCGGCATCAACTCCGCCTTCCTGCTCTATCTCGCGGCGATGCGGACGGGGGCGTCGCGGCGCCCCCTCGCGGTGCTCTATCATCTGGCGGTGATGGCGGCGGCGGTCGTCTGCATCGTCGGCGCCGGATCGCGCGGCGGCGGCGTCCTGGCGGTGTTGGCGGTCGGGCTCGGCCTGTCGTCGCGGGTCAGTCGCGGCATCGAGCGGCTCTCCGCCGTGATCCCGCTCCTCACGCTGGTGATCTCCGCGGTGATGATCGCCATGCTGTGGGTCAGCGGTCGCGACTTCCTCAGTTTCGGCGAATGGGACATCGACTTCACCGAGCGCACCAAGATCTGGAAGCACGCGATCGACTATCTCTCCGGCGGCACGTTGTGGTTCGGGTCGGGGCTGAACGGCTTCTGGACCCGCAAGGACGTCGCCGACGCCTTCCTCGGCGGCCACGAATGGTTCCTCGACAACTACCACAACGGCTTTCTGGCGATCCTCGGCGACTGCGGTCTCGTCGGTGCCGGTCTGTTCGTGGTGCTGACCGCGCTCGTGCCGATGCTGACCGGCGGCGAAACCGATCACGACCGTCGCGGCGAGGTCACGCTGATCCTCGGCTTCCTGGTGTTGTTCTACGTCATCGACATGACCGAGACCTATTTCCTGCGCTCGACCAACACCTTCTCGATCCTCTGGGTCCTCTTCGTGTTCCGCCTGTTCGGCCGCCCGCGCAGCGCCGCCGGCGCCGGCTGAGGCCTCAGCGCAACGCCTGGGCGCGGATGCGCTCGCGTTTGCGGATGCGGGTGGAATCGATCAGCATCTGCGCCGCCCAGCGATAGACGTTGCGTTGACGGACGATCTCGCGCATCAGCGTCAGCCGGTCGCGCTGCTCGCTCTCCGGCATGGCGAAGGCGGCGGCGAGCGCCTCCGCCATCGCCCGGGTGTCGTAGGGGTTGACGATCAGCGCTTCGGAGAGTTCGCGCGAGGCGCCGGCGAAGCTCGACAGCACCAGCACGCCCTGCTCGTCGTCGCGCGCTGCGACGAATTCCTTGGCGACCAGATTCATTCCGTCGTGCAGGCTCGACACCACGCAGACGTCGGCGGCGCGGAAGAGCTCGTAGACCTCGCGTTGATCGTGATGGCGCACCACCAGCCGGATCGGTTGCCACGTGTCGGTGCCGTGGCGGGCGTTGATCTCCTCGGCGAGGCGGATCGCGTCGGCCTGCAGCGCGCCGTAGGTCCCGAGCGTCGAGCGGGTC
>JAAYVT010000541.1 GCA_012517025.1 Phyllobacteriaceae bacterium
CAGACGGCCCCAGCGGAAGGCCGCCACGCCCTGCTCGACGCCGACGCCGGCGCCCCGGATCGCCTGTTCGAGAGACTCCGCCTTCAGCGGGATGGTGCCGGCCTGGAAGGCGACGCCGACCATGAACAGGTTGGTCGCCATCGAGTCGGCGAAGAGCCCGTCGGCCATCGCCTGACCGTCGAGGAAGACGTTGTCGTCCTTGCGGGTGACGCGGTCGATCGCCGCGGTGAGCGGGCCGACCGCCGGGAACAGGTTGTGCCGATCGACGATCATCTTGCCGGTCGGCGTCGCGGTGGTGGAGACCACCGCGATGGTGCGATCGGGGATGCACTTGTCGAGGTTCTTGGGATCGGTGGCGTTGAGGATGTCGAAGCCGAGATAGAGGTCGGTGCGGCCGTCGGTGATCTTGTTCGAGCCGTCGAAGGGGACGTGCGTCACCTTGAGGTCGGAGATGACGGCGCCGCCCTTCTGGGCGAGACCGGTCTGATCGAGGCCGACGACGTGCTTGCCTTCGAGCCGGGCGGCGTTGGCGATGGTCGCCGCCACCGTCACCGAGCCGGTGCCGCCGATGCCCATCAGATGGACGTTGAAGCCGAGCGTCGTGTCGATCTTGGAGATCGGATCGGGCAGCGCGCGGGCCATCACCGGGATGCGGCCCTTCTTGCGCTTCTTCTTCGCCCCGTCGGCCTCGGCCGGGGCCGGCTTCGGGGTGATCGTCAGGAACGACGGGCAGAAGCCTTTCACGCAGGAGAAGTCCTTGTTGCAGGACGACTGATGGATGCGGGTCTTGCGGCCGAACTCGGTCATGACCGGTTCGACGCTCATGCAGTTCGACACCTCGCCGCAGTCGCCGCAGCCCTCGCAGACGCGCTCGTTGATGATGGTGACCTGCGCCGGCTCCTTCGCTCGCCCGCGGGAGCGGGCGCGACGCAGCTCGGCGGCGCATTCCTGATCGTGCAGCAGCACGGTGGTGCCGGCGACGCCGGCGAGCACCTTCTGCGCCTCGTCGATGCGGTCGCGATGCCAGACTTCGGTGCCGCCGGGCAGGCGGATGCCGGCCCAATGATCGGGCGTGTCGGTGGTGACGATGACCTTCTTCACACCGTTCGCCAGCAGGTCCGAGACGATGTCGACCACCGGATGGGCGCCCATGATCTCCTGACCGCCGGTCATCGAGGTGTGGGCGTTGCGCAGCAGTTTGAAGGTGATGTTGGAGCCGGTCGAGGCGCAGTAGCGGATGGCGAGGCTGCCGGAATGGGCATAGGTGCCGTCGCCCATGTTCTGGAAGATGTGCGGCGTCTCGGTGAACGGCGCCATGCCGATCCACTGCGCGCCCTCGGCGCCCATGTGGGTGCCCATCACGACGTTGCGGTCCATCCACATCGCCATGGTGTGGCAACCGATGCCGGCCGAGACGATCGAGCCGTCGGGCGCCTCGGTCGAGGTGTTGTGCGGGCAACCGGAGCAGTACCACGCGGTGCGCGCGGTGGTCGTCACCTTCGGGCGGTGGTGCAACTCGTCGAGCCGGGCGATCCAGGCCTCGGCGCTCTCGACGCGGCCCTTGCGGGCGAGGCGCTTGGTCAGAGCCCGGCCGATGACGTCGGATTCGAACTCCCCGTAATGCGGCAGCAGCTCCTTTTCCTCCTCGTCGAACTTGCCGACGATGCGGGGGGCGTTCGCCTGCCCGTAGAGGATGTTCTTGGCGAACATCTCGAGGAACGGCCGCTTCTCCTCGATCACGAAGATCTCCTCGAGGCCGCGGGCGAAGTCGCGGACGATCCCCGGTTCCATCGGGAACAGCATGCCCATCTTGAGGATGCGCACACCGATGCGGCGCAGTTTGTCGTCGTCGAGACCGAGCTCGAGGAAGGCCTGACGCAGGTCGTGATAGGTCTTGCCGGCGGTGACGATGCCGAGCCAGGCGTCGGGGGTGTCGAGCATCACCCGGTTGAGGCCGTTCGCCGCCGCGTAACGGCGCACCACCTCGAGCCGGCGGGTGTAGAGCGACTGCTCCATCTCCAGCGCCTCGGCGCGCACGTTCATGCCGAGGTTCATGTGCGGCACGAAGGGGACGCCGTCGAAGGTCCGGTCGGGCTCGACGAAGGCGAGGCGGTCGAGGCCGACCTCGGCGGTGCCGGAGCCGTCGGCGACGTTGGTGACGATCTTCATGCCGACCCAGACGCCGGAGAGCCGCGACATCTGATAGCCGTGCAGGCCGAAGTCGAGGATGTCCTGGACGTCGGCCGGGTAGAGCGACGGGATGCCGAGGTGGAACAGCATCGGCTCGGACTGCGAGCACAGCGACGAGCTCTTGCAGGAGGGATCGTCGCCGGTGATGGCGAGAACGCCGCCGTTCTTGCCGATGCCGGTGTAATTGGCGTGTTTGAGCGCATCGCCGGAGCGGTCGACGCCGGGCGCCTTGCCGTACCAGAGGCCGGTGACGCCGTCGAACTTCGGTCGGCCTACGGTGTGCAGCATCTGCGTGCCCCACACCGCGGTCGCCGCGAGGTCCTCGTTGAGGCCGTCGACGAAATGGATTTCGTGCTGCTTCAACAGCTTCTCCTGCTTCAGCAGGGCCGCGTCGAGCATGCCGACCGGCGAGCCGCGATAGCCGGAGACGAACATCCCGGTCTTCAGACCGCGCCGGGCGTCGGCGCGCACCTGATCGAGGGTCAAGCGGACGAGAGCGTCGATGCCGGAGAGATGAACCGGCCCTTCCTCTCGACTGAACACACTGCTGAGATCCTGCTTCGACGACATCGACTTCTCCCCTGGTCCCCTCGGGCTCGGGCGGGAGGGCGCCGATCCGACGGCCCCCCGCACCGGCATTCGTTCACACGCGACGCATCGATCCGGTCCTCCCGTCGCGGCTCCGCGCCGAGACGTCGCCCCCGCCATCCTGGGTGCCCGCTTCGACGCGGCCGACGGTCGTGACGACGGGTCTTCGCCGGATCGCCTCTCCTCCCGGACGGCCGACGCGATCGCCACCTCTCGCCACCGCACGGTGGTCGGTCCGCCGCCGTCGCAGTGGCCGAACCGGCGATCCCGTCGGACTTCTCCCGCATCACGCCCGGCGAACGAAGATCCATAATTTCGAGATTACTTGAAATACCGTCGACTACGAACCCGAACGACGGCCGTCTTCGGCGGCGACGACGGACGGCATCGGTGCTCGGCGAACCGGCGGGAAGCGCGCCGGCCGCCGTCTCCGGGGCCGGCGCGATCGGTTCGGCTCAGGTGAACACCGACAGGAAGGCCTCGTTGAGTTTGCGATCGTGATAGAAGATCGCCGGTCCCAACTCCGCCTCGGTCCAGGTGATGGTCGGTTTGTCGGGGTAATAGGTGTAGCCGCCGGAGAACACCTCGTTGCGATTGCCCGAGGGATCGAAGAAATAGATCGTCTCGCCGCGGGTGATACCGTGACGGGTCGGTCCGATGTCGATCGAGGTGTGGGTGCGCGAGAGAATGTCGCCGGCCCTGAGCACCTGTTCCCAGGAGTTGAGCAGGAACGAGGCGTGGTGGATTTTGCCCTTCACCGGCTGACGGATGAAGGCGACGTCGTGCGCCTTGTTGGAGCAGGACAGGAAGGCGCCGATCATGAAGTCGTGGTTCGGCCCGGCCATCACCTGTTCGGCGAGGCCGAAACCGAGCACGTCGCGGAACAGCTTCACCGTGCCGTCGAGGTCGTCGCCGTAGAGCAGGCAGTGGTCGAAGCGCACCGCCGCAATGCCGACGAGGCCGTCCGGCCACGGGTTCGGATTGACGTCCGGCCCGTCGGTGCCGCAGCCGTTGCCGATCACGGTCTTCTCCGCGTAGAGCTCCATGACGTGGCCGGTCGGGATGGTGA
Organism: Phyllobacteriaceae bacterium; assembly: GCA_012517025.1. GTDB lineage: Bacteria > Pseudomonadota > Alphaproteobacteria > Rhizobiales > Ancalomicrobiaceae > Pinisolibacter. The sequence goes on from JAAYVT010000541.1 coordinate 3,848, forward strand.
AGCGAAAGCGCTCGCCGGTCTCGGGCAGGTCGCCGGCCGGGATCCAGGCGCACTCGGTGGCGAGACCGGAGGCTTCGACGTCGGCGGCGAGCGCCTTCAGCGTCGCCGGGCCGTCGACCTTCCAGCCGAGGAAGTCCATGCCGCTCTCGTCGGCCTCGCGCAACACCACGCTGTGGTGATCGTGTTCGTCCCAACCCTTGAGAAACACCCGCTTGCCGGCGGGGTCGCGGGCGGTCTCGATGAGACCGAGGACCTTGGTGTAGTGCTCGATCGCGGCTGCGAGATCGAGCACCCTGAGTGCCACGTGGCCGGGTCTCAAAACGCCGGTGGATGCCATTCGCGTCTCCTCGTCTTCTCGTCTTCTGTTCGTGGTTCGTCGTCGTTCGACCGCCCCCGGGACGGCCGACCTCGTCGGATCTCGGCGGGGCCGGTCGCGACGGGTGTTCGGGGCGGGCGCTTCGCCCGCGCGGCTTCGTCAACCGAGATCCCCGCCGCCGACCGGCAGGACGCTGCCGGTGACGTAGGAGGACTCGTCGGAGGCGAAGAACAGGATCGGCGCGACCTGCTCGGCAAGGGTGCCGTAGCGGTGCATCAGGCTGGATTCGGTGGTCTGATCGACGATCGCCTGGTACCACGCTACCTCCTCGCCGGTCGGAACGCCGGGATGGCGCGGGATCAGGCGCGGCGGCGCCTCGGTGCCGCCGGGCGCGGTGGCGTTGACGCGGATGCCGTTGCCGCTCTGCTCCATGGCGATCGAGGCGGTCAACGCGTTGACGCCGCCCTTGGCCGCCGCGTAGGGCACCCGGTGGATCGAGCGAGTGGCGATCGAGGAGACGTTGACGATGACGCCGTGTCGCCTTTCGATCATCGACGGCAGCACCGCCCGGCAACCCCACAGCGTCGGGAACAGCGACCGGCGGATCTCCTTCTCGATCTCGTCGATGCCGTAGCGATCGAACGGCTTGGTCCAGATGGTGCCGCCGACGTTGTTGATCAGGACGTCGACGCGGCCGTGCAGGCGCAGCGCCTCGGCGATCATCGCCTCGGCGCCGGCGAAGGTCTCGAGATCGGTCTCGAAGGCGGTGGCCGCGCCGCCCGCCGCCGTCGCTTCCGCCACCACCTCCCGGACGAGCGGCGAGCGATCGACCGCGACGACCGTGCCGCCCTCGGCGCACATCGCCAGCACGACGCCGCGGCCGATGCCCTGGGCGCCGCCTGTGACGACGGCGATCTTGCCCTCGAAGCGTCGGCGTCCGGCGGCGAGGCTCGGCGAGGTCGCGCTCATGCCGACACCTCGGTCGTGGACGAGAACTTCTCGAACAGGAAGGTCTTCGGTTCGACGCCGACACCGGTCATCCACCGGCGCACGCCCTCGACCATCGGCGGCGGGCCGCAGACGTAGACGTCGACGTCGCCGCCGGCGAGATCATCGGCGGAGAGGTGATCGGTGACGTATCCGATCCGGCCGTGACCGCTCGCCTCGTCGACCACCACCGTGAACCAGTCGAAGTTCGGCATCGCCGCCGCGAGTTCGGCGAGCGCA
>JAAYVT010000542.1 GCA_012517025.1 Phyllobacteriaceae bacterium
CTTCGACTTCGTCCGCGTCGAGGTCTTCGCGCTGCGCGTCACCGCCCATCTGGAGCTGTGGAAGGAGAAGGGCGAGCGCGAGATCCGCTGGATGCGCCCGACCGACGCCGCCTTGCTGGTCGAGGAGCCGGCGCTCTCGACCCTGCTCACCAATTTCCGGCCCGCCGGCGCCTGAGCCGGCGAGCGTCGCTCACGCCGTCACGCCGCCCGGATCTCCGCCAGGAACTCGGTCACCGAGGCCCGCAGCGTCTCCGCCTGCCGCGACAGGTCGCCGGCCGAGCCGAGCACCTGGGTCGAGGCGGCACTGGAGCTCTCCGCCGCCAGCGACACACCGGTGATGTTGCCGTTGACGTCGGAAGTGCCGCGCGCCGCCTGCTGCAGATTGCCGGAGATCTCGTGCGTCGCGGCGCCCTGTTCCTCGACCGCCGCCGCGATCGTCCCGGCGATCGTGTTCATCGTCTCGATCGTCTCGGCGATGGTCGAGATCGCGCCGACCGAGCGTTGGGTCGAGGCCTGGATCGCCGCCACCTTGACGCCGATCTGCGAGGTCGCCCGCGCCGTCTGATCGGCGAGCCCCTTCACCTCCTGCGCCACGATGGCGAAGCCGCGTCCGGCGTCGCCGGCCCGCGCCGCCTCGATGGTGGCGTTGAGGGCGAGCAGATTGGTCTTCGCCGCGATCTCGGTGATCATCTGCACGATCGTGCCGATCTCCTCGGCCGCCGAAGCGAGCCCGCGCACCTCCGCCGAGGTGCCCTGCGCCTGCCCGAGCGCCGCCGCCGCCACTTCGGCCGACTTCTCGACCTGCCGGCCGACCTCGTTGACCGTCGAGGCGAGTTCCTCGGTCGCCGCCGCGACGGTCTGGACGTTGGTGCTCGCCTCTTCCGAGGCCGCCGCCACCGCCACCGACTGCGCCGACACTTCTTCCGCCGCCGCGCTCAGCGTGCCCGCCGCCGCCTCGAGCTCGGTCGCCGCCGACGACACCGTCGCCACCACTCCGCCGATGCGGTTCTCGAAGCGATCGGCGATCGTCAGCATCGTCTGCCGCCGCTCCGCCGCCGCCCGTGCCGCCTCGCCGCGCCGCGCCTCCTCGAGCGTCCGGCGTTCCCGCGCGGTGTCGCGGAACACCTCGACCGCCCGCGCCATCCGCCCGATCTCGTTCTTCCGATCCCGGCCCGGCACCACCACGTCGAGATCGCCATCGGCGAGCCGACCCATCGTCTCCGTCATGCCGGCGAGCGGCTTCGTGATCGCCCGCACGATCGCGAACGAGGCGGCGATCAATACCACCAGCGCGATCCCGAGCCCCCAGCCCATCCGGCTCTCGACCTCGGCGACGACGCGCGCGGCGCGGCTCTCCGCCCCGGCGCGCAGCTCGGCCGCCGCCCGACCGAGGGCGTCGAGCTTCGGCTCCAGGCCGCGATGGATCGTCTGCATCGACTTGTCGGCCGCCGCCACGCCGCGATCGGCCGCGACCCAGTCGTGGAAGCCCTTTCCGTAATCCTCGATCGACTGCATCAGCCCGACCCGCGCCATCAGCATGACGTCGAGCCCGCCGACGGTCTGCGTCAACGCCTTCAATTTCTTGTCGAAATCCGCGACGTATTTGGCGTCGTGACGCAGCATGTAATCCTTCTCGTGCCGCCGCATCTGCAACAGCAGGATCTGCGAGGCGGCGTCGCCGAGATCGCCGACCTGCTTCTCGATGTCGTGTGCGGCGTTGCGCAGCCGTCCTTCGAGCCCGCTCTCCGGGGTCGTGCCGAGCCGCTGACGCGTCTCGGCGAGGGTGGCGAAAGCGTAGAAATAGGCCTTCACGCCGGCGTCGACCTCGGCGACGCCCGACGCCAGCGCCGACTGTTCGCCGCTCGCCGTCAGTCGCGCCAGATCGTCGAGCGTCGTCGTCGCGGCCTTACGGGCGGTGGCGTGCTCGTCGAGCGACTTCTGATCGAGCCGCATCATGAAGTTCTTCTCGAACCGCCTGAGCTGCAGCATCGAGACGCCGAGATCGCCGACCTCGTCGAACACCGCGCGATCCGCCGCCGCCTCGGCGGTCGCCGCCGAACGCCGCGTCTCGCCGTCGATCGTGATCGCGCCGATCCCGACCAGGCTCGCCACCGCCACCGCGGCCAGACCACCGATCTGACGACCGAGCCCCATGTCGGAAAATCGCATTCGCATCGGCGCCACTCCGCCCCCTTGGAATGCCCCATGGAACGCGCCGAATGGTTTCGCGAACCTTTCCGATCACCCCATCCCGGAGAAAAACTTCAGGTCGTAACCGGCAAATGCGAGGTATTGAGAGGTAAAGGACGCTGCGGAACCAAGATTACGCTACGTAATTTGATGAAAAATCATGCAGAGGGAGAGTCCGTCGGCACGGGAAAGATTTCAGTGGCGCGCGACCGTCGCCGACCGAGACGCACCGGCGGCGGTCGAGGACGGCCGATCGCGCGGCGAGGCGGCGACCGGGCGCTCCGCCCTCCTCGCGCCCATATCCATGCTATGGTGGAGGGGAACGAAGTGAGAATCACGGCCGGCGCCCCGGTGGCTGCCGCCCCCGATCC
>JAAYVT010000543.1 GCA_012517025.1 Phyllobacteriaceae bacterium
ACAACCTGACCCTCGGCGTCGCCAACGCGGTCGCCGGGATCGAGGCGGGGGCGGTTCGGGTCGACGCCTCGCTCGCCGGCATGGGGGCGGGCGCCGGCAACGCGCCGCTCGAGGCTCTGATCGCGGTGTTGAACCGCAAGGGCATCGAGACCGGGTGTGACCTGTTCGCGCTGATGGACGCCGCCGACGATCTGGTGCGGCCGCTGCAGGATCGGCCGGTGCGGGTCGACCGCGAGAGCCTGTCGCTCGGCTATGCCGGGGTCTATTCGAGCTTCCTGCGCCATGCCGAGAACGCGGCGAAGCTCTACGACGTCGACACCCGCACCATCCTCGCCGAACTCGGCCGCCGGCGCATGGTCGGCGGGCAAGAGGACATGATCATCGACGTCGCCCTCGACATCTTGAAGAGCCGAGGCGAGGCCGCCTGATCTCCCCGGCGGCGCCTCCGGGCGCCGCCGCTCGACGTCCGCGGAGGGCCGTCCCAGAGGGCCGTTGCCCGAGCGATCGGAGGTGCCGCGCTCAGAAGCTCGGCGGGCAGCACACCGAAACCGACTCCACCTCCTCCTCGCCGACGATCACGGCGCGGAAGTCGTTGACGTTGGTCAGCGTCGGCCCGGTGACGACGGCGTCGCCGAGCGCCCCGAAGAAGCCGTGACCGTCGTTGTCGGCGAGCGCCTGCTTCGGCCGGATGCCGGCGTCCCAGGCGCGCCGCAGGGTGGTCGGGGTGAGGATCGCGCCGGCGATCTCCTCGGTGCCGTCGACGCCGTCGGTGTCGCAGGCCAGACCCCAGACGCCGGGCACGCCGTCCAGGGCGACGGCCAACGACAACAGGAATTCGACGTTGCGCCCGCCGCGACCGCCACCGCGCACGGTGACGGTGGTCTCGCCGCCGGAGAGCAGGACGCACGGGGCGGCGAAGGGTTGGCCGCGCGCGACGATCTGTTTGACGATGCCGGCGATCACCGTGCCGACGTCGCGGGCCTCGCCCTCGATGGCGTCGCCGAGGATGTGCACGGGCAGACCGGCGGCACGGCCGACCGCCGCCGCCGCCTCGAGCGCCGCCTGGGGGGCGGCGACGATCTTCGTCTCGAGGCCGGCGAGGCGTGGATCGCCGGGTTTGATCGTCTCGCCGCGCCCGCTCTCCAGCGCCTCGCGCAACGGGGCCGGCAGATCGATGCGGTAGCGTTTCACCACGGCGAGGGCGTCGGCACAGGTGGTCTCGTCGGCGACGGTCGGACCGGAGGCGATGTCGCGGGGGACGTCGCCGGGCACGTCGGAGACGAGCAGGCTCACCACCTTCGCCGGATGGGCGGCGGCGGCGAGTCGGCCGCCCTTGATGCCGGAGAGGTGGCGGCGGACGCAGTTGATCTCCGAGATGGTGGCGCCGGAGGCGAGCAGGGCGCGGCCGATCGCCTGATCGTCGGCGAGGCTCACGCCGTCGAGCGGCAAGGCCAGCAACGCCGAGCCGCCACCGGAGATCAGGCACAACACGGTGTCGTCGGCGCCCGCCGTCTCGGCGAGGGCGAGGATGCGCCGGGCCGCTTCGAGGCCGGCGGCGTCGGGCACCGGATGGGCCGCCTCGACGATCTCGATGCGGTCGCAGGGCACGGCGTAGCCGTAGCGGGTGACGACGAGGCCCTCGAGCGGCCCGTCCCAGACGTCCTCGACCGCGCGGGCCATCGCCGCCGACGCCTTGCCGGCGCCGAGGACGATCATCCGCCCCTTCGGCGGCGGCGGCAGATGCGGCGGCACGCAGACGGACGGCCGAGCCGAAGCGACGGCGGCGTCGAACATGCGGCGCAGCAGATCACGGGGGTCGAGGCGTGGGGGGCGGGACGTCATCGCAGGCGCTCCGGAAAGAGCGTCCGGCGGCCGCGGCGGTCGCCGGACGGGTCGGATCGGTCGGAAGGGGTCACTCCGCGGCCGCCTCGCCGACCTCGGCGAGCCGGGCCCGGTCGCCGGCCTCCGCCTGAATGGCGGTGAGCGCGATCGTATAGACGATGTCGTCGACGAGGGCGCCGCGCGAGAGGTCGTTCACCGGCTTCGCCAGTCCCTGCAGCATCGGTCCGACCGACACCACGCCCGCCGAACGCTGCACCGCCTTGTAGGTGGTGTTGCCGGTGTTGAGATCGGGGAAGACGAAGACGTCGGCATGGCCGGCGACCGGCGAGTTCGGCGCCTTCTGGCGACCGACGCTCTCCACCGAGGCGGCGTCGTATTGCATCGGGCCGTCGACGGCGAGGTCGGGACGGCGCTCGCGCACCAGCGTGGTGGCCCGGCGGACCTTGTCGACGTCGGCGCCGGTGCCCGAGGCGCCGGTCGAATAAGAGATCATGGCGACGCGTGGCTCGATGCCGAAGGCGGCGGCCGAATCGGCCGACTGGATGGCGATCTCGGCGAGTTCCTCGGCGGTCGGATCCGGGTTGATGGCGCAGTCGCCGTAGACCAACACCTGATCGGGCATCAGCATGAAGAACACGCTCGACACGATCGAGGAGCCGGGCGCGGTCTTGACCAGCTGCAGGGCCGGCCGGACGGTGTCGGCGGTGGTGTGGACGGCGCCGGAGACGAGACCGTCGACGTGGCCCTCGGCGAGCATCATGGTGCCGAGCACGACGGTGTCCTCGAGGCCCTTTTCGGCCTGGACGGCGGTCAGGCCCTTGGCCTTGCGGCGCTCGACCATCGGGGCGACGTAGGCGCCGCGGATGGTCTCCGGATCGAGGATCTCGACGCCGGCCGGCAGGTCGATGCCGCGCGCGGCGGCGGCGGCGCGGATCGCCTGAGGCCGACCGAGCAGGACGCAGCGGGCGATGCCCTTTTCGGCGCAGATCGCGGCGGCCTCGATGGTGCGCGGCTCGTCGCCTTCCGGCAGGACGATGCGGCGGTTCGCG
>JAAYVT010000544.1 GCA_012517025.1 Phyllobacteriaceae bacterium
GGCGCATGGGCGAGCTCCTCGGCCGGCCCGAGCGGGCGGCGGCGCTGATCGCCGCTTTCGATCGCACCATCGCCGAGCTGCACGATCGCGGCGCCGGCGGCACCGCGCCGCTCGCCGTCGTCTATCACGTCGGCGACCGCGCCGAGGGACGCGGCACCATCGCCGACGACGTGCTCGCCGCCGCCGGCTGGCGCAACCTCGCCGCCGAACTCGGCATCGAGGAGACCGGCGCGCTGCCGCTCGAGACGGTGCTGATGCATCGCCCCGACGTGGTGTTGGTCGGCGCCGCCGAGGCGGCGTGGTCGACCCCGGCGCAACAGAACCTCGCCCATCCGGCGATCGAGGCCGCCTTCGGCCAGGGCACCCGCCTCGCCGTGCTGCCCGATCGCTTCATCGTCTGCGGCTCGACCTCGGTGACCGAGGTGGTGCGGCGCCTGGTCGACGAACGCCGCCGGCTCGCCGGCGAGCCGAGGGTGGTCAGATGACGAAGCGCCCGCCTTTCGCCCTCCTCCTCGCCGGGCTCGGCCTCCTGGTCGTGCTCCTGTTCCTCGCCTCGCTGGCGGTCGGCCCCTCCGATCTGCCACCGGCCCGCGCCTTCGCCGCGCTCTTCGCCGACGACGGCGCCGCCACCCTGGTGATGCGCGAGATCCGCCTGCCGCGCGCGATCCTGGCGGTCGCGGTCGGGGCGACGCTCGGCCTCTCCGGCGCGTTGCTGCAGGGGTGGCTTCGCAATCCGCTCGCCGACACCGGCGTGCTCGGCATCGGCTCGGGCGCGGCGCTCGGCGCGGTCGTCGTCATCGTCTCCGGTCTCGCCGGAACGGCCCCCTTCGCGCTGCCGGTCGCGGCCCTTCTCGGGGCCGGAACGGCGGCACTGGTGGTGACGATGGTCGCCGGCCGTCACGCCGCCGGCGAGACGTTGATCCTCGCCGGTGTCGCGGTGTCGAGCCTCACCGCCGCGTTGACCACGCTGGTGCTCAACCTCTCGCCCAACCCTTTCGCCACCCACGAGATCGTGTTCTGGATGCTCGGTTCGCTCGCCGACCGCTCGCTCGTCCACGTCGCCCTGGCGCTGCCGTTCATGGCGCTCGGTTGGATCGCCGCCGCCCGGCTCGGCCGCGATCTCGATCTCCTCACCCTCGGTGGCGAAACCGCCGCCAGCATGGGCGTCGATCTCGGCCGGGTGCGCTGGCTCGCGCTGTTTTCGACCGCCGCCTCGGTCGGAGCGGCCACCGCCGTCTCCGGGGTGATCGGCTTCGTCGGTCTGGTGGTGCCGCACCTGTTGCGCCCGGCGGTCGGATCACGGCCGAGCCGGCTGCTCGCCGCGAGCGCGCTGGGCGGAGCGGCCCTGCTTTCGTCGGCCGATCTGGCGGTGCGGATCGTCCTGCCGCACCGCGACCTCAAGCTCGGCGTCGTCACCGCCCTGATCGGTGCGCCGTTCTTCTTCCGCCTGCTGCTGGCGCGACGGAGGGGCGCATGATCCCGCTCTCGACCCGTGCCCTCTCCGTCCGCCTCGGCGATCGCGCCGTCCTCGCCGGCCTCGACCTCGATCTCGGCCCCGGCCGCTTCGTCGGTCTCGTCGGCCCCAACGGGGCGGGCAAATCGACGCTGTTGCGGGCGCTCGCCGGCTTGGTGCCGCACACCGGCGAGATCCGCCTCGACGGCCGATCCGAGACCACCCTCTCCCGCGCCGAACGGGCTCGCCTCCTCGGCTATCTCGCTCAGACCCGCGAGGTGGCGTGGTCGATGTCGGTCGCCGAAGTGGTCGCGCTCGGCCGCCTGCCACGCCGCGACGCCTTCGCCCGGCCGACCGCCGAGGACGTCCGCGCCGTCGCCGCAGCGCTCTCCCGCGCCGGGCTCGAGGCGCTCGCCGATCGGCCGATCGACCGGCTCTCCGGCGGCGAGACGGCGCGAGCGCTGTTCGCCCGCCTGATCGCGCAGGAGACGCCGATCGTGCTCGCCGACGAACCCGTCGCCGGGCTCGATCCGGCCCATCAGCTCGCCACCATGCGGACGCTCGCCGATCTCGCCGGCGAGGGCCGCACGGTGCTCGCCTCGTTGCACGATCTCACCCTCGCGGCGCGGTTCTGCGACCGCCTCGTCGTCCTGGCGCAAGGCGGCATCGTCGCCGACGGCGCCCCCGAGGCGGTCCTCACCCCCTCTCTCGTCGCCCGCGTCTACGGCATCGAGGCCGACGTCGTACATCACGACGACGGCCTCGTCGTGGTGCCGCTGCGGCTCGTCACCCCCCGTTCCGAGGAGAACCGGTCATGACCACCGAACCTCCCGATCTCACCGTCCGTTGCCGCCGGCCGATTCTGGCCGTCCGGTTCCGTGAACCGCAACGCCTGCTCAGCTGGTCGATCTCGCACCCCGGTTTCGTCGAGGCCGACGCGGTCGCCTGGCTCGAGGTCCGCGACGCCGATCTGCCGATCGGCGTCGACCCGCGCGCGCTGTTGCGGGAGAAACTCGCGGCGGCCGGGCTCGCCCGCGCGGTCGGGCTGATGACCGCCTGCGACGTGCGCAGCCGGCGCACCCTCGCCGTCACCGTCGAGGACGTCACCGCCACCGTCGTCACCACCGTCGGCCTCGGCAACGGCGAATTCGTCGGTCGCCGCCGCCATGCGGTGGAACCTTGGGCGCCGTCGCCGCCGGAGACGATCAACACCCTCGTCCACGTCTCCCGTCAGTTGCGCGACGAGGCGTTGATCGAGACAATCGCGATCGCGGCGCAAGCCCGCACGCTGGCGGTGCTGGAGGCGACGCTGCGGCGCGGCGGCGACGTGCTGACCGGCACCGGCTCGGACTGCATCGTCGTCGCCTCGCCGCGCGGCGACGGCCTGCCGCACGCCGGCCTGCACACCGCGGTCGGCGAGGCGGTCGGGGCGGCCGTGCTCGAGGCGACGCGCGGGGCGGCCGCCTGTTGGCTGATGGAGGCGCGCAAGGCACTGCACGCCCGGCGCGGCGGCGACGCCGAGACGAAGGCACGGTCCGATCTCGCGGATCTGCCGTCATGACCGCCGTCGGCCCGATCGACGCCCCCCCGTTCGCGACGTCGACGCCGATCGGCGACGGCGGCCGGCGGTCGTTGGCGGCGATCGTGTCGATCGCGCTGCACGTCGCGGCGATCGGTTCGGTCTTCGCGACCGGACGGATCCTGCCGGAGGCGATGGGGCCGAACGCCGCGGTGGTCGAGGTCGAGTTGGTCGACGCGGTCGACGCCGCGCCGTCCGCCGCCGCGATGCCGGCATCGGCGGTCGAGCCCCCCGACGCGACGAAGCGAGAGGTCGCCGCCGAAGCCGCGCCGCAAAGCGATCCGACACCGGTCTATCCGCCGGTGGAGGAAGACCTTCGGACGGCGGAAATCGCGCCGGTCGCCGTGACGACGCCGGCTCCGCCGGTCGCAGAGCCGGAGATCGTCGCCACGCGCGAGTCGATCGATCCCATCGAGGCGGTCGCCGCCCCGCCGCCACCCCCTCCCGAGACGCCGGCGCCACCCTCCGAACGGCCA
>JAAYVT010000545.1 GCA_012517025.1 Phyllobacteriaceae bacterium
CATCTCGGTGGAGAAGGCGTTGCGAAGTTCCTTCGCGATGTCTCCCTTCCACTTCTGACGCAGGATCTGCGTCGTGATGCGGCGGGTGGCGTGCCTTGATGTCCATGGTCGTCTCCTACGTGAGGGACATCGTCCGCCGCAAAACAGAAGATCCTTGCCCATCTGAACGTGTACCGATGGTCGATGGAATGTAAAACGAGGCAATTGTCGTGATTTTTCACGTCTAATTTCGCGAGCGGTGATCAAATTGCGGTCGGATGCGAAGAAAATTCTTGTGAAACGGCCGTGTGAGGCCGGTATGGCGAGGCGTCGTCGGTCGTTGCCTCTCCGCGCGCACCGAAGAGGCGGAGCGACGGACCCGCGACGGTCGCGAATGGTCATGTCGAAACGGCATCACCGCGATGGATGCTGCAACGGAATTGGATGAGTTTCCGCGATTTCTCCGAGTTCCGCGGCGGAGAAAACCTCGGGCGAGGTCTTCCGAGGCGGTCCCATCCACCGCCGCTTCACGGTGGAGGGGATGTCGCCCGGCGGATGGGGCTCGGGGGCGGTCGCCATCTCGGGAACGTCGTCCGGGCAGGGGGCGCAGGCGCTCCGTCGGTGCCGTCGGCGCTCTCAATTCGGTCGCGCCGGTCGCCAGCCTCCGAGCGACAGGGCGTTGAAGACGACCTTTCGCCTGGGACTCGAACCGACGGCGACCGACTGATTCCGCTGAAAAAAACTCGTCGGCAGCACGGCATTCGCGCGTCGGACGGTGCGGTCGGTCCCGTGTTTGAGAGGGGGGTTCCCTCTCAAGTCGCCCCAACCGGTTCGCTCATCGGGATCAGCTCGGCCAGCTTCCGTCGGTTCCGGGCCGTGGCGGCGAGCAGGAACTCGTCCTTCGCCCGGTTCGGTCCGCGCAGGCGCAGGCGGTCGAGCCGCAAGATGTGCTTCAGGTGGGCGAACCGCATCTCGACCTTCTTTCGAAGCCGGAAATATCCGTCTCGCCCGGGTCGGTTCTCCGCGGAAGCCACTTTACCGAAGCCCGACGTACCTGGCACGCGGTCGTATGAGGCGTTGACTTCGATATTGTTCGATCGCGTGTCCGACCCAGCCCACCACCCGCCCGATCGCCAACAGGTACAGACCGGAAGATGCGGGCAAACCGAGTTGCACGGTGAGAACCGCCAGAGCACCGTCGAAATTCAGGTGCTTGCCCGCGATGGATTCGGCGATGGCCACCGCTTCGAGAACGGATCTCTCCTGCTCGGAAGCGAACACCTCATCCATCATCGCGCACAACGTTCGCGCGCGCGGATCCCCCGAGGGATAGAGGGGATGTCCGAAACCCGGGACCACGTCGCCTCGCCGCATCGAGGCCGCGACGATTTCCGCGGGATCGAGATCGCTGTCGAGGATCTCCCTCAACAGTCGGTAGGTTCGCTCGATCTCGCCGCCGTGCCGCGCGCCTTGCAGTGTCGCCAAGCCGGCTGCGACCGCATGATAGAGGGAAGCCCCGGCCGAAGACGCCACCCTCACCGTGAAGGTCGATGCATTCAGCTCATGGTCGGCGGCGAGGATCAATGCCGATCGCAACAGATGGGCGTGTTTCTCGCGCCTCCACGCCGAAGACAGCACGTCGTGAACGGCGATCTTGCTCGGTCGGGTGCCCGATATCAGGGCGGTCATCAGGCGCAGCACGATCGCACCCGCGCGGGCCCCCCCGTCTGCCGACAGATCGTAGGCCCGAACGTCCCGCTCTCCGAGCAGAGGGAGCAACGCCTGGCACTTCACGAGTGACCGTTCGGCTCCCACCGCGTCCATGATCGGCGCGTACGAGTCGGGAATTTCGGGCGGCATCTGCGCGAAGACGTTCGCGCCCTTGCAATCCCAAATCAGCATGGCGACGGATTCCAGACTTTCGCACGTCTGCGCCAGGAGCGAGACGTCACGTCCCCGGAAATAGAGCTTCTTTCCGTCGGTGAAAGTGATCTCCGATTCCAACAGCGGAGCCCCGAAAGACAAGGCGTCGGCAACGTCGGTCTTCCGTGAAACGATCTTGTTCTTTTCCAGCAACATCCTGATATCGGCAGCCGAATACCGCCTCGCGCGCGTTCCCGCCTTGGCTTCGGACCGAATGATTCCGCGGCTCACATAGGCGTAGAGCGTCGCGACACTCACGTTGAGTTCCGCGGCCGCTTCTTTGGCGGTCATGTATCCGACATCATCCATGATTTTACAGTATGCATCATATTGAAACAGTCAATCAAGATTGACCACATACAACCCCCATGAGAGGCACCGCGGCACCAATCGCTCTAGGGAGGGTGTGTCGAAGATGCCGTGGAAACTCGCGATCATCGGCATGGGGCCACGCGGTCTTTCGTTGTTGGACAGGTTGACGGCGGTTCGGCCAGCTCGGCGAGAGCCGCTCGAACTTCATGTCTTCGAGCCCGGCGTGCCCGGCTGCGGAGTCCACGTCCCCGATCAACCGGACTATCTCCTCACCAACACCGTCTGTTCCCAAATCACCACTTTCGGTCCGATCGACCGGTCGGCCATCCGTCCGGTGGGGCGCCCGTCCCTCTTCGAGTGGGTCCGTGATCGAGGCTGCGAAGTCATCGATGGCGATCGATGCCGGCGCCCCGTCCGAGAATACGATTACCTGCCGAGGGCCGTTCTCGGACGATATCTCGCCTGGGCCTTCGACTACATCGTACGGAACCGGCCACACGGAATTTCGATCGTTCTCCACCGAGAGGAAGCCGACCGAGTTCTTCCGGTCGCGCGAGACGGGTTTCAGGTTTTCGGCAGTACGGGCTCCCGGGTCGAAGTGAACGGCGTCGTCCTGTGTACCGCTCACGATTCGCTCGGCGTTCGAGCACCGTCGGTGGAGGCCTCCGAGGGGGAACGCGCCGCCTATCCCGTCGAACACGCGCTCCGCGGGCTCGACGGCACCAGCCGGATCGGTATCGAAGGGATGGGATTGACGGCTTTGGACGTCATCACCGCCGCGACCGTCGGGCGCGGAGGCAAATTCGTCCGAACGTCCGGAGAGTTGCGATACGTCCCTTCCGGCGACGAGCCCGGATTGGTCTGCTTCTCGCGGAGCGGGATCCCCCTCCTGGCGCGTGCCAGAAATCAAAAGGCGACGCACTGGAATCATCAGCCGCATTTCGTGACGATCGAGGCGATCGAAGCGATGCGCGCATCGGTTTCCGGCGTAATCGGTGCGCGAGGCCGGCTCGACTTCACGCGCGACATACTGCCGTTGATGAATTCCGAGATGGAAATGGTCTATTATTCGACGTTGGTTCGTCGAATGATTTCTGCCGAGGCGGCGGAAAGATTCGCCGAGGATTATTTGGCGGGCGGATGTCTTTCCGATGAGTGGCGGGCATTCGTCGAAAGCCTGCCGGTCTCCTCCCGATGGTCGCTGGGCTCCCTCACCGAACCGGTCGCGCCGGACGTGGCGGCCGACGGCGCGCGGTACCGTCGATGGCTTCTCGCCAAAATGCGAGACGACGTCGCGGAGGCACGCATCGGGAACGTCGACAGCCCGATCAAGGCCGCCTGCGACGTTTTGAGGGACATCCGTCCCAGTCTCCGGCAGGCGATCGACTACGCCGGTCTCACGCCCGAGTCGCATGCGGCCTTCTCGCGTGACTTCATGCCGATCATGAACCGCCTGGCCGTAGGCCCACCACTCCAGAGGATCGAGGAGTTGACGGCCCTGATCGAGGCGGAAATCGTCGACGTGGGCACAGGTCCGGTGAAATCGATCACCGCGTCTTCCGATGGCCGGTCCTTTTCCATCGTCGGATCCGCCGGCACACGTCGAGTGGACAGACTCGTTCGCGCCCGCCTCCCGTCGTCTTCGAGGACGAATGGTGTCGTGAAGTCGTTGCTCGAGACAGGTGCGGCGAGAGCATTCACCAATGGCGAATACGAACCGGGCGGGCTCGACGTCACGCGGGATCATCGATTGATTTCGCATGACGGCACTTCTTCTTCGTGTCTGTGGGCACTCGGGACACCGGTGGAAGGACCGCGCTTCTACACCTTCGTGCTCTCGGCGCCCGCCGCGACGACTTCTCCTCTCTTGGAAGCCGAAAGCTGCGCCGAAGACATTCTGCGGGCGATCGCCGCACCGTCGCTGCAGACGCCTTCCGCCGCCTGATGCGCTCGAACAGTTTCGGAGTCCTTCCAAATGCCGTCGTTGCTTTTGTGTACGCCCAAAGTCCTCCTACAGAACACTCCGGAAGAATGGATGCGTTCGACCGGAGGAGACGCGATCCTCGTCTCGGGTTCGACCGAAGAGGCTTCCGCCGAAGAGACGGGTCGAACCGCCTTCGCCGAGGCACGCTTCTTCGGCAATTACGAATCGAACGATCTGGTCGAAACGGCAGCCGTCGAGTTGGGTGCCGCACATCGGATCACGTCCGTGCTCGCCTTCTCGGAAGCGGATGTTCTCCGAGCCGCCCGCATTCGGAAGCGTCTCCGGTTGCCGGGACAGGATTTCGCAGACGCCTCGTTCTTCCGCGACAAGGTGGCGATGAAGCGTCGGGCCTGGGAGCGCGGGATCTCGGTACCACGATTTGCAGAAATCACGTGTCCCGCGGATTTGACCGAGTTCGTCCTCGCGAACGACTTGCCGGTCGTCGTCAAACCTTCCGACGGGCGCGGCTCCTCCGGCGTCTCCGTACTCGCCACGGACGAAGACGTGAAGGCGTTCCTCGCGAGCGGGGCATCGCATGCGGCGAGGTTCACCGTCGAGGAATACGTTCCGGGCGACATGTATCGGGTGGACGGCCTCTACGTCGACGGCTGTCCGGTCGTCATACACGCCGCGCGATATTTCAAGGATTGCCTGGCGTTCATTCGCGGAGAGACGATCGGAACTCACAGTCTCGATGCCGACAATCCCCTCGTCGGCAGGATCGAGACTTTCACCAGACATCTGTTGGAGAAGGCGCTTCCGTTTCCATCGACTTCGATGTTTCATCTTCAGATTTTCCATACTCCGGACGATCGGCTGGTGCTCTGCGAGGTCGCGAGCCGTCTCGGTGGCGGCGTGATCAATGAAGAAGTGCGGACTGCGACCGGCATCGACATGAAGCTGGGATATGTCGAGGCATCGACCGGTCGCTACCACGGAACGCGCGACCACCGGGCGGTCGCCACACGACCGACGGGGCGGATCATCATCCCGCCGAAGAACGGCGTTCTGGAAGATTTCCCCCTGTCGTGTGACCGCGAATTCGTCGACTTGTACAAGACCTACGGCGTCGTCGGTCGTCGCTACGGTGGCGCCGCGATGACGAATGCCGAGGTCGCCAGCTTCGTATTCGGGGGCGACGACGAAAACCAACTGAAATCCCGTGCCACCGATCTCGACGACTGGTTCGGCGCCAACTCGAGTTGGTCGGCATGAGACGGTCGAAGAGCTATGACGTCGCCGCGTCTCTATGGAGTCCTTTGCGGAACGAACGCTTCCGGTCTCTCTGGTTGGCCAATCTGGTTTCGAACCTGGGCACTTGGATGCAGGGGATGGGCGCGGCTTGGATGATGGTCCAGCTGAGCATGTCGCCGCAGTTGGTCGCCTGGGTTCAAACCGCGATGACGCTGCCGATCCTGCTGATCGTCGTGCCGGCCGGATTGGTGGCGGACCACACCGACCGCAGAACCTTCCTGTTTTTCACCCACTTCGGAATGGCGGTGACGGCCCTCGCTCTCGGTATCCTCGCCACCGGGGGCGGCATGACCCCGACGCTTCTCCTGTCGGGAACTTTCCTGCTCGGTTGCGGTACGGCCATGACCATGCCCGCATGGCAGGCGGCGATATCGACGCTCGTCGATCCGGCCGAAATTCACAGTGCCGCCACCCTGAACGGCATGAGTTTCAATTTCGCGAGGACGATCGGCCAGGCCCTGGCGGGGTGGGTCGCACAGATTTGGGCGGTCGGCGTCATTTTTTGGCTGAATGCCGTTTCGTTTCTGGGACTGGTCTTCGTCTTCTGGAGGTGGCGGTTCGCCGCGAACGGGGGAGAAACGCGGCCGCTCGCGCCTCGTCGCCCACAAATGCTCGCGGGATTTCACACCATACTCGCAAGCGTCGGATTTCGAGCGCTCTTGCTTCGGACCTTTCTCATCTTCTTCGGCGCGAGCTGCATGTGGAGCTTGTTGCCTGCTTTCGCCGGCATTCAACTGCGGCTGGATGCGCCCGGCGTCGGCTTGTTGATGAGCGCGATCGGAGCCGGCGCCGTCGCCGGAGGTGGCTTACTGCCCTCCCTGAATGCCAGGATCGGGATCGGCCGGCTCACGAGCCTCGCTGCGGCATTGCTCGGCGTGTCGCTCCTCTCACTCACCGCAGAAGGCAGATTCGGGAGCATTTGGTTCTCGATGGCTGCGACGGGGGTCGGTTGGGCATTCGTCGTGTCGAGTTTGAACGGGACGGCGCAGTCGATGTTTCCCGTGGAGATCCGCGCCCGGGCGATTTCGATCTACCTCATGGCGATGTACGGCGGAACCACCGTGGGAAGTTGGACGTGGGGGGTGTTGTCCGCGTCCCACGGCATGAATTTCACCTTCGTCGTCGCCGGGGCGATGTTGCTGGTGAGCGCGCTCTTCATGAATCGCTGGTCAATCACGTGATCGATCTCACCGAGAGAACAAGCTCGACCTCCTCGTCGCCGACGCCTTCCTCGTCTGGCGGGAGACGGGGGAGAACGCCCATGTCCGCCCCGACGGCAAGTGACCTTGCCCCCGGATTGTCCCCGTTCATAACCAGAATCCGTTCCGGTTCTGATCCTCTCGGGATCGTGCAGCAAACTCGTTCGGGGTGAGCCCGTCGAGGCTCGTGTGGGGTCGTTCGGTGTTGTAGTCGGTTCTCCACTCCTCGATGACGTGGCGAGCGTGGGCCAGCCCACGGAACAGTGTCTCGTTCAGGCACTCGTCTCGGAAGCGCCCGTTGAGGCTCTCGACAAAGCCGTTCTGCATCGGCTTGCCGGGAGCGATGTAGTGCCACTCGGCGCGGTTCGTCTCCGACCAGCGCAGCATGGCGTGTGACGTGAACTCGGTGCCGTTGTCGCTGACGATCATCGCCGGCCGGCCACGCAGAGCAACCAGTCGATCCAGTTCGCGAGCGACGCGCACGCCCGAGAGCGAAGTGTCGACCAGCAGGGTCAGGCATTCCCGTGTGAAGTCGTCGACCACGACGAGGACCCGGAAGCGACGCCCGTCGACGAGGGTGTCGGAGACGAAGTCCAACGACCAGCGCTGGTTCCGTCCCTGCGGGATCGCCATCGGTGCTCGTGTACCCAGCGCCCGCTTCCGGCCGCCACGCTTCCGAACCGTCAGTCGCTCCTCCCGATAGATGCGGTAGAGCTTCTTGTGGTTCACGACGACGCCCTCCCGCTTCAGCAGGATGTGCAGTCGACGATAGCCGAAGCGACGACGGATCGCCGCCAGCTCCCGCAGGCGCCCCCGAACGCCTTCGTCATCGCCGCGCCGAGAGGCGTAGCGATAGACGCGCGGCGCCATTCCCACGAGCCCACAGGCACGGCGTTGCGAATAGCCCTTCTTCTCGATCGCCCAGCTCACGGCACGTCTCCGCGAACCAGGCGTCAGAAGTTTTTTCCCATCATCTCCCGCAACGTGGCGACGTCGAGCATCGACTCCGCCAAGAGCTTCTTCAGTCGCCGGTTTTCGTCCTCGAGGGTCTTCAGCTTCCGGGCGTCGGAGACTTCCATGCCGCCGTACTTCGATCGCCACGTGTAGAGCGTCGCGTCGCTGATGCCGTGCTTGCGGCAGACGTCCGACACCGGCATCCCGGCCTGGTGCTCTTTCAGAATGCCGATGATCTGCTCTTCGCTGAACCTGCTCTTTCGCATCGTCCGTCTCCTGTCGACGGATTCCACTTCAGAACGAGGACATCCCCGGGGGCAAGGTCACATCTTACACGCGAAACTCCCGGGAAAAAGAGAAAAGTCGAAGGACGGTCGTTCCGAGGGCATCAAAGTCCCACACTCTTTGAATGCCGATTGTTCGCTAGTGGCTAACTTTGTTGACTATTTTGGCGAATCGACCTTATCTGTTTCCACGCTTGGTTGGACATCATGCCTCTCCACCGGTCGGAGCAATCCGTCCTTGGGGTTCGCAAGAGCCCTCCAATTCTTGGGGTGATCCTCGTGCCGCACGGTCCGCCGCGCCCACGACCCGCCCGCCGAGGATAGGCGTGTATCGGAAGGCTTCGATACACGCTGGGGTGCTTAGGGGGCCTTCTGTTCGAGATGTCCTTTCTCGAAGGCGCCGCCCGACTGCAACCACGGAATAATCCGTGACCAGTTCGGTCGGTGAGAAAGGAAATGATCATGTCGACGACGACTGATCCCCCGAGCGACGAACGGAAGACTGCCAGTGTCAGGAGACATGCGAGAGGCCTCGGCCGCAAGCTTGTCAATCGGCACACCCTCATTGCCGCGTTTCAGATCGTCTACTGGACGGTTCGGATCATCAAGGTCGTGAGGCAGATGTTTGGCGACCTCTAAGCAAAATCCCCTGTGCGTCTTGGAAATGGGGACGAACGATGTATCATCGAGCGCTAAAACTAATCAGGCAATATCATCGACTATCCCAGGTCGATCTGGCTGAGCGTCTCGATCTGTCAAAGTCATTTATTTCGGAAATTGAGAAGGACGGAGGGAAGAAGCCAAGCATTGACGTACTCGAACGCTATGCGTCTTATTTTAAGATTCCCCTTTCGTCCTTGATGCTCTTTGCAGAGCGCACCGATAAAAACGATTTTTCCGAGCGTTCTCGCATCTATGCGGCCGACAAGGTCTTAAAGATGCTGGAATGGCTGGACGAGACGACGCAGCCTCGCGACACGACGGACGCAGCATGATGGCGAAGGGTAAGCCGCGGAAGCAACTGCAACTCAGCGAGTGCTGGCTGTTTGCAATCGACTCTAAGGCCGATCTCGCACGTCGCGTTTCCGTGGACAACCTCAAAGTGACGGTCGACGATCTCGAGCGACTTTCCAGGGATGCCGGAAATTTCAAGCTGTTCAGCATTCGCCAAGGGGGTAAGGAGCGGTCGGTCCAGGAACCAAAGCGCGATCTTCAGAAGATCCATAGCCGAATACATAAGCTGCTCTCGCGCGTTGAAGTGCCTGAATACCTGCACTCTGCCGTCAAAGGGAAGTC
>JAAYVT010000546.1 GCA_012517025.1 Phyllobacteriaceae bacterium
CGGTCGATCCGAGGCGGGTGGCATTCGCATCGACTTCCCGATTTCCCGCCAGGACATCGCCGAGATGACCGGCACGACGTTGCACACCGTCTCGCGCATCCTCAGCGCCTGGGAAGCCGCAGGGCTCGTCGAAGGAGGTAGGCAGAAGCTCAAGGTGACTAATCTCACTGGGCTCGCCGAAATTCTCACCCGGGCGAAGCCCTGACGACAGTGGTGAGACACAGGCACGCCATCCGGCCGGTAGACGGCTAAAGAAAAGATGACGAGGTCCGACGGCCGGGAGGTCGACGGGCGAGACGACGGTGGGTCGCGCCGGCCTCACGCCAGATCGAAGCGATCCGCGTTCATGACCTTCACCCAGGCGGCGACGAAGTCCTCGACGAACTTCGCCGCGTTGCCGTCCTGGGCATAGACTTCGGCATAGGCGCGCAGGACCGCGTTCGAGCCGAACACCAGATCGACGCGGGTCGCCGTCCACTTCGTCCGGCCGGTCTCGCGATCACGGATCTCGTAGAGACCGCCTCCGACCGGAACCCAGGTCCAGGTCATGTCGGTCAGGGCGACGAAGAAGTCGGGGGTGAGCGCCCCGACCCGGTCGGTGAAGACGCCGTGCGCCGTGCCGCCGTGGTTGGCACCGAGCGCGCGCATGCCGCCGACGAGCACCGTCATCTCCGGGGCGGTCAGCCCCATGAGTTGGGTGCGGTCGAGCAGCAGCTCCTCCGGCTTCACCACGTAGTTCTTCTTCAGCCAATTGCGATAGCCGTCATGGAGCGTCTCCAGCACCGCGAAGGAGGCCGCGTCGGTCTCCGCGTCCGACGCGTCGCCACGCCCCGGCGCGAAGGGCACCTCGACCGCAAAGCCGGCCGCCTTCGCCGCCTGCTCGACGCCGAGGTTGCCGGCGAGCACGATCACGTCGGCGAGGTTCGCGCCGACCGTCGTGGCGATCGGGCCGAGCACCCGGGCGAGACGGGTGGGCTCGTTGCTCTCCCAGTCCTTCTGCGGCGCGAGGCGGATGCTGCTGTGAGCCCCGTCTCTCATCCAGCTGAGACCAGAGTCCTCGGGTGAGTTTGGCGCTGGTGAGCCGGGTGAGCAACGGTCGATCGGCGGAGCTGGTCAGGATTGCGCAGCCGATCGTCCGTTGCGGTGAAAGTCGACGCGAACGCCCTCGGGGTCAGGTAGCCGAGCGCGGAATGTGGGCGGTGATCGTTGTAGTCGCCGATTCACGTCCCCGACGAAGGGTCGTCTCCAACGCCCTGTTGCTCAGACGTTGGCGACCGGCGCGACCGAATTGAGCGCGCCGGCGACACCCACGGAGCGCCCGGGCCACTGCCCGGACTACGTTCCCGGGGGAAAGACGGAGACCGCCGAAGCGGGCGCTAAGTCTGCTCTCACTGTCGATCATTAAGCCCGAGGCCATCGGTCACGCTCACCATGGAGCCGTCCAGATGCCCTCCTTCGCTCGCTCCTTCCCCATAACTCTCGTGCTCTGTCTCGCCCTCTCCGGGGGAGTGGTGCCGATGACAGCCACACCGGCGCTCGCACAGACGACCGGACCCGAGAAGGCGATCGCCCCCGAGACCCATCCGCCGGGCGACATCCCCGACGATCAACAATTCATCGTCTACACCGCTCCGCAGGGGGCTTCGCTGAAAGTTCCGGAAGGTTGTGCGCGCAGGGACACGCCCGATGGCGCGATCTTCTCCGACCGCTACGGGCGGATCGAACTCGCGATCCGGCCCTTCGGCGGTTCGCTCACGCCGGCGGCCGTCCGTGCCGATCAGGTCTCACGGCTCGAGAAGACCCGCCGCGCCGTGAAGATCGTCGGCGTGGAGACGACGAAACTGCCCGCCTGCGCCGCGGTGCGGATCGTCTACACCGAGAATTCCGACCCGAACCCGGTCACCCACAAGCAGATCCGGCTCTAGAGCGAACGCATCCTCGTCGCGCATGGCGACAGGCTCGCGGAGCTGACCTTCTCGGCCCCGCAGGGCGCCGACAACGTCGACCAGTGGCGGCTGATGAGCCGCTCCTTCGCCTGGAAATAGCCGCGTC
>JAAYVT010000547.1 GCA_012517025.1 Phyllobacteriaceae bacterium
GGAATCGAACGGCGCCTCGCCGACGCGCGGGTATTCCTTCGTCAGAACGTTTTTGTCCGCGCCCTGTTTCAGCGCGAAGGCGACGAGCGCGTTTTCCGTCGGCTCGCCCACAATCTGCCCGCCGCGCGAGATCTGCGCGTCGCTGCACAGCGCCGCGGCTCTGGCGAGAAGCGCGCCGTCCCCGTACGAATCCACGACGGTCATGCGGTTCTGCGTCAGCGTGCCGGTCTTGTCGGTGCACAGCACGGTGGTCGCGCCGAGCGTCTCGATCGCGTCGCCGCGCCGCGCCAGCACGCGCACCTTGGAGATCCGCCACGCCCCCATCGCCACGAACACGGTCAGCACCAGCGGAAATTCCTCCGGCAGCAGCGACATGCCGAGCGCGATGCCGGAGAGCAGGCCCTCCAGCCAACCGCCGCGCAAGAGGACGAACAGTCCGACCGCTCCCGACGACACCACCGCCGCGACGATCGCGAACACCGTGACCACCCGCCGGGTCTGAGCGCGCAGGCGCGGCGCTTCGGGCTCCAGCAGGCGCAGGCTGCGGCCGATCCGCCCGATCTCGCTCGCCTCGCCGATCGCGGTGACGACGGCGAGGCCGCTGCCGCGCACCACCAGGGTGCCGGCTTTCACCTCGCCGACCTCGGCGTCGGCATAGCCGGGTGCCGCGCCGCCGACCTGCTTGGAGACCGGGACGGACTCGCCGGTCAGCAACGATTCGTCGACGCCCAGCCCCCGCGCCTCGGTGAGACGGCCGTCGGCCGGCACCCGGTCGCCCTCCCGCACCTCGACGAGATCGCCGCGCACCACCTCGCGCGCCGGGATGCGCCGCCGCTCGCCGCCGCGGATCACCAGCGCCGTCGGCGCGGTGAGATCGCGCAGGGTGTCGAGGATGTTCTCGGTGCGCGCCTCCTGCACCACCGTGATCGAGATCGACAGGGTGGTGAAGAGGAAGAGGACGATCGCCTCGGTGGTGTCGCCGAGCAGGAAATAGAGCACGCCGCCGCCGACCAGCAGCGCCGACATCGGCTCGCTCAGGGCGTCGAAGAGAATGCGCAGCCGCGACCGGCGTTCGGGATCGGGCAATTCGTTCGGACCGTCGGCGACGAACCGCGCGAGGGCCTCGGCGTCCGTCAAACCGTCGCCGCCCGGGGTGTTCGACCGTGGATCCATGGTGGTGTCCTCGCGTTCGTCTCGCGCAATCTATCCCGATCGACCGACCGCCGCGCCCCGCAGAACCACCGACGTCGCGCCATCGGGGCGTGCGCCGCGTCGCGAGATCGCTCCGGGGTCGCGCCGGGCGGGCGGAGCGACTATCGTGCGGCCTCCGCTTCGGCGCCGCCGAAGCGTCGATCGAGGAGATCCGTCGTGCATCCGGCCCTGAAGTAAGGTTCCGTCGCCGTCGTCACCGGCGCGGCGTCGGGCATCGGTTTCGCGCTCGCCCGCCGCCTGACCGAGATCGGGATGCGGGTCGTGGCGGTCGATCTGCCGGGCGACCGGCTCGACGCCGCCGTCGCCGCCCTGCCGGGCTCGGTGGCGATGGCCGTCGACGTCGCCGACCGCGCCGCCGTCTCCCGCCTCGCCGGGACCGTCGCCGAACGGTTCGGTCCGCCGGCGGTGTTGGTCGCCAACGCCGGCATCCAGCCCGGCAGCTCGATCTTCGACGCCGAGGGCACCTGGGACCGCATCCTCGACGTGAACCTGCGCGGACCGATCGGCTGCTGTCAGGCCTTCGTGCCCGGCATGATCGCCGCCGGCACCCCCGGCTTGGTGGTCGTCACCGGCTCGAAGCAGGGCATCACCACCCCGCCCGGCGATCCCGCCTACAACGTCGCCAAGGCCGGGGTGAAGGTCTTCGCCGAGGCGCTGCAGCACGAGCTGCGCAACACCCCCGGCTGCGCGGTCGAAGCGCGCCTGTTCGTCCCCGGCTTCGTCTTCACGCCGCTGACCGCGCGCGGTCGCGTCGAGAAGCCGGCCGGCGCCTGGACCCCGGAGGAGACGGTGGACTTCCTCCTCGCCGCGCTCGACCGGCCAGATTTCTACGTCCTGTGCCCCGACGGCGAGGTCGATCGGCAGACCGACGAAAAGCGCATCCTGTGGGCGGCCGGCGACGTGGTCGAGAACCGGCCGCCGCTGTCGCGTTGGCATCCCGACTGGGCCGCGGCCTTCGCCCGCTGGATGAAGGGCTGAACCGAGCGCCCCGCCGCCGACTTCGCCGGGCCGGCGATTTCGCTAAAATGCGCGGTCCGTCGGAAACCCGGCCGTCATCTCCGTCGCGCACCCTGCGCGGCGGAGGATCCGCGCTTGGCCCTGTCGTCCGTACTCTCCGTGTCCCTGTCCGGCATGAACGCCGCCGCCCGCCGTCTGGAGGCTTCGGCGGCGAACGTCGCCAACGTCGAAACCGTCGGCGCGTTGCCGACCGGTGGCGCCGCCTCCACGGTCTATCGCGCCCGCACCGTGGTGCAGACCGAGGTCGCCGGCGGTGGCGTTTCCGCGTCGGTGGTGGAGACCTCGCCGGGCTGGGTGCCGCGCGCCGCGCCGGGCTCGCCCTTCGCCGACGCCTCCGGCCTCGTCGCCGCCCCCGACGTCGATCTCGCGACCGAAGCGGTCACCCAGATCTCGGCCCGCCTCGCCTACGCCGCCTCGGCGAAGACCGCGAAGGTCGCCGACGAAATGACGAAGACCGCGCTCGACGCGCTCGCTTGACC
>JAAYVT010000548.1 GCA_012517025.1 Phyllobacteriaceae bacterium
GCCGCTCGGGGACGGTCGCCAGCCCCCGCCAGCGGGCGAGCCGGACCGTATGGACGATCGCCGCGATCGCGGCGAACCCGGTGGCGATGGGCCGCCCCGGCGCGACGCTCCAGGCGAGAAGGGCGAGAGCGGCGACGACGACGGCGACCCCGTCGAAACGGCCGAAGGGAACCGGCATGCGCTCGGCCCCGTGCTGGTTCAGCCAATTTCGGGTGAAACTCGGCACGATCCGTCCGCCGATGATGGTGATCATCACCACCAGCGCCGAGACGGCGAGACGCGACGGCGCACCGCCGAAGCGCCCGGTCGTGGCCGACAGGTGGAAGCACAGATTCGCCAGCGCGAGCAGGATCAACAGACCGACGATCGGCAGGTTGTTCCACTTGCGTCCGGCGACGATCTCACGACCACACACCAGCGCGAGCACCGGCAGGAACAGGCCGTCGATCACCAGCGAGGGCACGAGGCCGAGGACGTCGGGGGCGAGCATCACCATGCGCCCCGCCGCCCACAGGCCCGACAGCGCCATCAGGGGCCGGCCGGAGACCGGCAGCCGGCCGGTCCAATTGGGCACGGCAGTCGACAGGAAGCCGGCGACGACCGCGGAAGAGAAGCCGAACAGCATCTCGTGGGCGTGCCAGGCTACGAAGCCGTAACCGCCGCCGACCGGCCACCCCAGGGTGAGAGCGCCGACCCACAGTGCGACGTCGACCACGGCGGCGATCGCGGCTCCCAGGAAGAACGGGCGAAAGCCGTAGGAGAACAGGGCGGGTCCGGTGCGGGCGAGCCTCCGGGGGATGCCGCCGCGGCGCGGTTTCGATCGATCCTCGCTCATGATGAGGTTCCTCTCTGGTGATCCGTCGTCGGATCTCCGTCGTGGACCCGGACCCCCGTCGGTTCTTTGTCGCAGCACAAGCACGCGAACGGCTGACCACGTCCGTGAGAACGCTCATTCCCGGTCCGCGACGCCACCACCATGCCGATCTTTGTTCCGGCACAAACAGGACGACCGCGACCGGGCCTAGAAGCTCGACCCAGAGACCGGCGAGGTCCCGAGAAAGAGACATGGAGAGGAGATCCACCATGGTCGAACACGTTCAGATGACTCGTCGCATGATGCTGGCCGGCGCGGCCCTGGTCGGCGCCGCCGCAGAGGTGCTCTCGATGGATCGGCCGGCACGGGCGGAAGGCGGAAACCTGAAGATCGACCCGGCCGCCGGAAACGCAGCGGTCGCTTCTCTGCCGCGCGAAAAGGTGGAGCTCGTCGCGCCGCCCTTCGTCCACCCGCACACCCAGAAGGCCCAGGGCGGCCCCAAGGTGATCGAGTTCACGCTCACCATCGAGGAGAAGAAACTCGTTCTCGACGACAAGGGTGCCGAGATTCACGCCATGACCTTCAACGGGTCGAACCCGGGGCCGCTCATGATCGTCCATCAGGACGACTACGTCGAGCTCACTCTGGTCAACCCGGCTACCAACACGATGGCCCACAACATCGATTTTCATGCCGCCACCGGCGCTCTCGGAGGCGGCGCGTTGACCCTGGTCGATCCGGGACAGAAGACGGTCCTGCGCTTCAAGGCGACACGTCCGGGCGTCTTCGTCTATCACTGCGCCCCTCCCGGTATGGTGGCGTGGCACGTCACCTCCGGCATGAACGGCGCCATCATGGTGTTGCCGCGCGAGGGACTCACCGACGGCCACGGCAAGTCGTTGACCTACGACCGTGTCTATTATGTCGGCGAACAGGACTTCTACGTCCCCAAGGACGAGAAGGGGAACTACAAGAAATACGCCGACGCGGGCGAAGCCTACACCGACACGATCGAGGCGATGCGCACGCTGACCCCGAGCCACGTCGTCTTCAACGGCGCCGTCGGCGCCCTGACCGGCGACAAGGCGATGAAGGCGAAAGTCGGCGAGCGGGTGTTGATCATCCATTCGCAGGCCAATCGCGACACCCGTCCGCATCTGATCGGCGGCCACGGCGACTACGTCTGGCAGGGCGGCAAGTTCGCCAACGCTCCCTGCCTCGATCAGGAAACCTGGTTCGTCCCCGGTGGGTCGGCCGGCGCAGCGCTCTACACGTTCCGCCAGCCCGGGGTCTACGCCTACGTCAATCACAACCTCATCGAGGCCTTCGAACTGGGTGCGGCCGCGCACTTCACGGTGACCGGCGACTGGAACGACGACCTGATGACGTCGGTCCAGCAGCCGACTGCGGTTTGACGGATCGAGGGGGCCGCGCGACGTCGCGGCCCCCTCGATCCCGGCGCATCCGCCGTTCGCCGTCTCGTGGAGCCCGTCATGTCGACCGTTCGTCGCGACGCTTCCGTCTCTCTCGCCTCGCTGCTGCTGCCGATCGGGATTCTCTGCGTCCTCACGGCGGCGACGGTCGTCGTGGTCGTCGGGGACGGGCGCGATCGGACGGCGATCGCCGCTCCGACTGTGATCACCGTGCCGCCGCATGCCTTTCGCTATCGACCGTCGGGCGAATACCATCGCTTCGGCATCGTCGTGGACGCACCCGAGACGGAGACGCGGCTCGACCACCCGATGACCATCACGAAATACCAGATCACCGCCGCCGAATACGATCGCTGCGTCGCCGATCGGGCCTGCAAGCCGCGCGAAGGGGCCGGGGCCGACACGGACACCCGGATCCCCGCGACCGGGATCGACCACGACGACGCCGCGCACTATGCCGACTGGCTCGGGCGACGCACGGGGACGGCCTGGCGCCTGCCGACCGACCGCGAGCTCGCCGCCGCCGCAGGCTCGAAGTTTCCCGACGATGCCCTCGGCATCGATCCGGAGGCGCGCAACCCGGCCCTGCGCTGGCTCGCCGACTATCGCCGCGAAGCCGAGCGGAAGGCCCCCCGCGATCCGCGC
The DNA here is from genome assembly GCA_012517025.1 of Phyllobacteriaceae bacterium. Taxonomy (GTDB): domain Bacteria; phylum Pseudomonadota; class Alphaproteobacteria; order Rhizobiales; family Ancalomicrobiaceae; genus Pinisolibacter. The sequence goes on from JAAYVT010000548.1 coordinate 2,893, forward strand.
CCGCACCCGCTCGGATCCTTCGGCGAAAGCGAGTGGGGGCTCGCCGACTTCGGCGGCAACGTGTGGGAGTGGACGGCGACCTGCAATCGTCGCGTCGACCTCGACGCGACCGGCGCGCAGGCGGGGGTTTCGGAGAGTTGCGGTATCTACGTCGCCTCGGGTCGGCATCGGGCGCCGCTGTCGTCGTTCATCCGCGAACCGAAGTCGGGCGGGTGCTCGGTCGGTACCCCGCCCGACAATCTCGGCTTCCGCCTCGTCCGCGAAGACGGCTTTTTCACCCGACTCGCCTTTGCCGTGACGCCCCGTCGACCCTAGATTGGCGAACGTGAAGGGGAGATCCGGCGCGATGGCTCCTCGCGTGCGGCCCACCCCCGGTGGTCTTCCGGAGAAAGGACGGTGATCGTGGCGATCGACCGGACGGTCATCAAGTCCTTCGCGTTGTTCGACAGTCTGGCCGACGACGAACTCGATCGCCTGCTCGCGCATGCCGTGGCACGCCGCGTACCGCTCGGCGGGGCCGTGTTCGAACAGGGCGCTCCGGCCGATCACTTCTTTCTGCTTCTCAACGGCCATCTCAAGGTGACGCAGGTCACGGAAGACGGCCAGCAGATCATCGTCCGGGTGGTCCACCCCGGCGACCTCTTCGGCTTCGCCGAGGCGCTGCGCCGTCCGGATTATCCCGGCAGCGCGATCGCCGCCGCGGAAAGTCTGGTGTTGAGCTGGCCGAACGACCTGTGGCCGCGCTTCGTCGAGAAGAGCCCCGGTCTGGCCGTCAGCACCATGCAGGCGATCGGTCAGCGTCTCGAAGAGGCCCACACCCGGATCCGAGAGATGTCGACCCAGGAAGTGGAGCGCCGCGTCGCTCAGGTCGTGCTCCGGCTGGCCAAGAAGGCCGGTCGATCCGAGGCGGGTGGCATTCGCATCGACTTCCCGATTTCCCGCCAGGACATCGCCGAGATGACCGGCACGACGTTGCACACCGTCTCGCGCATCCTCAGCGCCTGGGAAGCCGCAGGGCTCGTCGAAGGGGGCCGGCAGAAGCTCAAGGTCACGAATCTCACGGGGCTCACCGAAATCCTCACGCGAACGAAGCCCTGAGGACGGCAGCGAGACGCCGGCGCGGCGGTGCGTCCGCTCGCGACGCCGCGAGATTGGGAAGAGCCGGCTCGTGGTGAGCCGTTCGTCAGAGCCGCACCGCTCTTCCGGTCCGCCGCCCGGCCTCGTCGTAGTACCGCGCCGCCTGCTGCACCGAGCGATGCTGCGACTGCGCCATCGCCTCGGGCAGCGACACCCCTTGCCGCGCCGCCTCGGTCAGATACCCGGACCGCAACCCGTGTGCCGAGACCTTCCCCGGCTCGATCCCGGCGAGCGCCGCC
>JAAYVT010000549.1 GCA_012517025.1 Phyllobacteriaceae bacterium
CACGGAACCGCTTCGGCGAAGACATCCAGGAGGGCCCTTCAGCGCAAGCTGAACGAGACGGTGACCCAAAAATTGCGACGCGGTGAGCTGCGAGCGGTCGGTCGCGTGGGCAATCCCAACGCGTCGTATGAAGAACTGACGGCGTCGACCTGGATCGAATACGTCTTCGCCAGCTATCCCGAATCCTTCGCTGCGCACCGGCGGGATCTGGAAGATCGAATCTACGACGTTCGGATTGCGCCGCACGAATGGGGGGATGCCTTGGTGCGGAAACAGGTTCACGGCGAACGAGACGCCTCCGACGGGCCCGACCGTTCTCGGAACAAGGGCGGCACACCCGGCAATCCGCATTGGGAGGAGGTCTTCGACGCGCTCCTCGCTCCGCTGATCCGGCCGGCCGAGTTCGAGAGCCAACGGCATTTGATCGAGGCGATCGAGGAGACCTTCCAGAAACTCGGATACGAACCGCCGACACAGGACGGGATCCGGAAGAGGTTGGGGACGAAGTGGCCGAACCTGAAGGCGCTGGCAGCGAAACACGAGTGAGGGCGGCAGCGGCGGGCACCCCATTGATACACCACGATCTCACGTTCGAAGGAGCATGGACGATGGTTGTCGCGTTTTGGGGAAAAGCCCGACCACGCCCGGGAGACAGCGCGACGTTTCACGCACTCGAGTTTCACGCGCTCGATGTTGCCGCCGTCGCAGAAATTCTCCTGGATCTCTACCCGGCTCCGATCCGGGGGTTCATCGAGTTGTCGGCGGCGCCGATCGAAGATGTGCGCCGGTTGTTGGTGCGTCTCGCTGCCCTCCACGACATCGGGAAATATGCGCGTGGCTTTCAGGGAAAGGTCCCGGAACGATGGCCTCCCAGCCTCGGTCCGCTGCCGTCGCCCCTGCCGCTCGGTGACCATACTGCGATCGGCCTTCATCTCCTTTGCGGTCGGGACCTCTTGCGAACCGACATGCGCGGGCTGATCGCCGACTACGAGATCCCGCGCTGGACCCCGCTGATCATGGCGACAGTCGCGCATCACGGCCGTCCCGTCCTCGGCGGGCCGAAACCGCGTCGGACCGAAATCGGCGAGGAGTCGATCGCTGCGGCGAAGCGTTGGATCCCAACAATCCGCGAATTGGTTCCGGGGCCGGCATTCACTGGGATCCTCGACGAGGCCGCGGCCGCTCGGCTCTCCCTGCCGTTGGCGGGACTCGTCAATCTCGCCGATTGGATCGGCTCGAACCAATCGATCTTCGAATATCACGAGGAGGGTGATCCGGCGGACTACTGGAGCAATGTGGCACGTCCCGCAGCCCGCCGAGCCGTCGAGAGATCAGGGATTCGCCCTTCGACGCCGTCGCCGCGGGCGGGTTTCGCCGCGTTGACCGGGCTCGCCATGCCGGCGAGTCCGCTGCAACATTGGGCCGAGACGGTCTCGCTTCCCGATCGATGGCCGGTGCTGGCGATCGTCGAGGACGTGACCGGGGCAGGCAAGACGGAAGCCGCTCTGATCCTCGCGCATCGCCTGATGTTGGCAGGCCTTGGCGACGGCTTCTATGTCGCGCTGCCGACCCAGGCGACCGCAGACGCGATGTATCGACGTCTGAGGACGACTCATCGTCGCCTCTTCGCAGACGATTCGCATCCGTCCTTGGTGCTCGCTCACGGGGCGTCGAAGCTCGATGATCTCTTTCGCCGGTCGATCGTCGCCGTCGGTGAAGACGAAGCCCCCTACGGATCTCGGGACGACGAAGAGACCGCCTCCGCGGCCTGCGCCGCGTGGATCGCCGACGATCGCCGCAAGGCATTCTTCGCCGATGTCGGGGCCGGCACGATCGACCAAGCCTTCCTGGCGGTGTTGCCGTCGAAGTTCGCGGCGCTCAGGCTTCTCGGCCTCTCGCGGCGGGTTCTGATCATCGACGAAGCCCATTGCTATGGGGCCTACGAGAGCGAAGAACTCATGAGGCTCATCGCCTTCCAGGCGGCGGCGGGCGGCGCGACCATCATTCTATCCGCCACTCTGGCGGATCCGATCAAGGATCGTCTCGTCCATGCGTTCCGGCAAGGGCTCGGCCGGACGGGCGACACGCGACGTCTCGACTGGCCGCGCGCTTATCCCTCCGCCGCACTCGTCGTTTCGGAGGCCGCACCTCGGATCGATGCGGTCGCGACACGTCCGGATCGGTGCCGGTCGGTCGCGGTCGAACGGTTGCCGGACGCCGCTGCGGCGGTGGAGGCGATTGTCGCTGCTGCCCAGCGAGGCGCGGCGGTCGCCTGGATCCGCAACACCGTCGACGATGTTCTCGACGGAGAGGAACTTCTGAGAGCCCGTGGTCTCGAGCCGATCGTCTTTCACGCGCGCTTCGCCATGATCGATCGCCAGCGGATCGAGGCGCGAGTGACCGAGGGCTTCGGGCGCGCCTCGTCCTCCGAAGACCGTCGCGGTCGTATCGTCGTCGCCTCGCAGGTGATCGAGAGCTCTCTCGACCTCGACTTCGACGTGATGGTCTCCGACCTCGCCCCCGTCGATCTCTTGATTCAACGGGCGGGACGACTCTGGCGTCATTCCGGTCGCGAGCGGGCGGTCGCCGAGCCGCGCCTCATGGTCGTCTCGCCGCCGGCGGACTCCGAGGCGGGACGCGACTGGTATCGAGCCGTGTTCCCACGCGCCGCTCACGTCTACCGCAACCACGCGCTCTTGTGGCGCAGCGCGGACATCCTCTTCCGCACGGGCGCGATCGTGTCTCCGGAGGGCGTGCGAGCGCTCGTCGCCGCCGTCTACGGAGTGGGCGCGCTCGACGACGTCCCCCAAGGGCTCGAGCGGTCTTGGATCGCCGCCGACGGCGAGGATCGTGCCGCGGCTTCATTGGCCGAGAGCAATCTGTTGAGACCGGAGGACGGTTACGTCGCAACCTCCGCCTGGAGCCCCGACGTGGTGACGCCGACCCGGCTCGGCGACGAGCGACGGATCTTCCGTTTGGCGCGGTGGGATGGGGAGCGGCTCACGCCTTGGGTGCCGATTGCCAACCCGACCGACCGCATCGAGGAGGCTCGCGCCTGGGCGCTCTCCGAGGTGTCGCTCCGAGCATCGAGGGCGGAGGGACGAGGAGACTATCCTCGAGAGATCGAGCGGGCGGCCATCGCGATCGAGGAACGCTGGCGGAAGCACGGGGACGGGCACAGCGTCGTGCTGCCGATCGTGACACACCTGCCGGCGGACGAAATGGGTGGAAAACTCCGCTCCAAAGCAACCGCAGATTTTCTCGTTCGCTATTCTGAGAATCGAGGGCTGATGCTTCTTTCACAGTAGGGACATCGGCGCTTCCGAGGAAGGGGACTTCGCGCCATGTCCGTTCCCCCGCTGAACCTTGTTCTCGATCCCTGGCTTCCTGTCAGGCGCGCATCCGGTCAGCGTCACGTCGCCCGGATCGTCGACCTCACCGAGACCTCCGACCCGGTCGTCGCCTTCGATTGGGCGCGGCCGGATTTCGAAACGGCCTCGCTCGAGTTCGTGATCGGCCTTCTCTCGACGATCGTGCCGCCCGCCTCCCATCGAGAGTGGAAGGCGTGGTGGAACGCACCGCCGACCGCCGCCGACCTCGTCGAGCGTCTCGCGCCCTTCGCCGGCTTCTTCCTTCTCGATGGCGGTGGCCCACGGTTCCTCCAGGACCTCGACGACCTCGGCGACGAGATGTCGCCGGTCGCCGGTCTTCTGATCGAGCAACCCGGTGCCAACACCGAGAAGAACAACACCGACCTCTTCCAGAAGCGCGGTCGCGTCACGGTGCTCGCCCGTTCGACGGCCGCGATCGCGCTCCACGCGCTGCAGGCCTTCGCCCCGACCGGCGGAGCGGGACATCGCACGGGTCTGCGAGGGGGCGGGCCGCTCACCACGCTCGCCCTGCCGTCGGCCGACGGAGAGTCTGGTCTGTGGCGGCGGATTTGGCTGAACGTGCTGCCGAAGCTCACGGGAAGCGAGCGCGAAGCGCCGATCCCGGAGATCCCGGAACGCACCTTCCCCTGGCTCGCCCCGATCCGCGTCTCCGGCAAGGGCGGCGTCGACACCTACGCCAAGGATGTTCATCCAGCACAATGCTTCTGGGGCATGCCGCGACGGATCCGATTGCACTTCGAGGAGAACGTCGATCGTCTGCCCTGCGACGTCACCGGACGGGTCGAGGAGGTGATCGTCCGCGATTACGCGACGCGTCCGAACGGCGTGAATTACCAAGGGATCGAACATCCTCTGACGCCCCATTATCGCGCGAAGGCCGGCGCCGAATGGTTGCCCGTCCACCCCCAGCCGGGCGGGATCGCTTGGCGCCATTGGCCCGGCTTCGTTCCACACCGCAACGAAGCGGAGCGGCAGACGAGATCCGCCGCCGTCGTGCCGATCGCGGCGGCTCGTCTCGACGGGCTCGGCCTCGATCGCGGGCGGCTGCGCCTTTCCGGCTACGACATGGACAACATGAAGGCGCGCGCCTTCATCGACGTCGAGACTCCGCTCTTCACCTTCGCGAAAGACGATGACGCATTCCGGGAGGAGTTCGAGGCTCTGGTCGATCGTCTGGTCGGCTCCGCCGTCGAGACGGTGTCGATTCTCGGCTCGGCCCTGCGTCTGGCGCGCGGGCATGACGGTGGAAGCGGGCTCGACCGATTGAGGGAAGCGTTTTGGCCGCAGACCGAACCGGACTTCTGGTCCACCCTCGACGAGGGCGTGACGGAGATCCGCGCCGGGCGCGACTTCATGCCACTCCTCGTCGGTCGGTGGCTCCCGGGGATTCTGAGGCGGGAGGCTCTCGCGACTTTCGATCGCGAAGTGCCGGCGGAAGCGCTCGCGGCGTCGGCTGAAATCGACGGACTGCGCAGGGCCGTCGCGGCGCGTCGGAACCTCGTCACGGCGCTTTCCGGATGGGGGCCGGCCGGTCAGCGGCTGTGGAAGGCGCTCGGGCTCGAGCCACCGGTCGCCGACGGCGCGAAACGCAAGAAGAAGGGAGCGGCGTCATGACCGACACGAAACGTCCCGAAGAGACCCGAGCTCCGCCGAGCCGGTCCGAGATCGTGGCGCGCTGGTGGCGCGAGATGCAGGACACGAACCCGAACGGCACGCCCAATCCGCGGGTCGATCGTGCGGCCCGCGCCCGTTTGCGCCGTCTCGAGGGGCCGCTCGCCGCGGCCGATCCGAGGGTCGTCGACCTCTATCGACGTCTCGAAGGCGATCGCTTCGATGCGGGAAAGCTGCGCGTCGTCGTCCGTGTCGCCCTCGTGTTGGCGCACGTCCGCGAGGAGGCCCGCGGAGAGCCGTTCCCGCGATCGCTCGGCCCCTCGACGATCGACGCGGACGACGGCGTTCTGAAGGCGCTGCGGTTCCGTTCCCTGTTGGCCGCGCGAGACGAGGGCGACGTCGTGCGGCGCTTCCGTCGCGCCGTGGCGCTTCTCGGTGGGCGCGTGAACGTCCACGATCTCGCCGCCGTCCTCCTCGGTTGGGACTCTGACCGCGTCCGCACGCGCTTCGCCTTCGACTATTTCGCCGCCAGTGCCGCGGTTCCCCCCGAGGCGACGTCCGTCGTCGCCTGACCCGAAGTCTCGCTCCAGAGGTCCGCCATGACCACCTTCGTTCAGCTGCACCTTCTCACCTTCGTGCCGCCGGCCAATCTCAACCGCGACGACACCGGCGCGCCCAAGAGCGCGATCGTCGGTGGTGAAACCCGCCTACGCCTCTCCTCGCAGAGCCTGAAGCGGGCGTGGCGCACCTCCGACGTGCTCGCGGAACGGCTCGCCGGCCATCTGGGGTCACGTACCCAACGCTTCGGCGAGGAGATGGTCGAGCGCCTCGTCGGCGACGGCGTCGCGCCCGACGTGGCACTCGCGGCGACGCGGAAGGTGATCGTCGCCTTCGGCAAGCCTAAGGGCGCCGACGACCCGAAGCCGGCCCGCACCGAGCAGCTCGCTTTTCTGTCTCCCGATGAAAAGGAGGAGGCGGTGAGCCTTGCGGCTGCCTTCGCCCGTGGCGAGACCATCGACGACAAGGCGATCGCCGCCCGGGTGTTGAAGCGCGCCGACACCGCCGCCGACATCGCCATGTTCGGTCGCATGTTCGCCGATCATCCGGACTTCAACCGCGAAGCGGCGGTGCAGGTCGCCCATGCCTTCACCACTCATCGGGTCGAAATCGAGGACGACTTCTATACCGCCGTCGACGATCTCAACCGTCGCGAGGAAAACGTCGGGGCCGGCTTCGTCGGCGAGGCTGGTTTCGGCTCCGGCGTCTTCTATCTCTACGTCTGCATCGACACGGGTCTGCTCACGACCAATCTCGGCGGCGATCTGGCGCTCGCGCGGAGCGCGGTCGGCGCTCTCGTCGAAGCGGCGGCGACGGTTGCCCCGAACGGCAAACAGGCGAGCTTCGCCTCGCGCGTGCGAGCCTCTCACATCCTCGTCGAGAAGGGGCCGGACCAACCGCGAACGCTGGCCGCCGCCTTCGCCGAAGGCGTTTCGCCGCGCGACCCGAAGGGAATTCTCACCACCTCGTCCGAACGCCTCGTCGCGCTGCGCGATGCTTTCGCCGTTGCCTACGGGGCGGGCGACACGACGGCGATGGAAATGCGGGTCGGCGATCCCGTCACCCGATCGCTCGCCGATCTCGTCGCCTTCGCCTCGGACTTTGGAGCCTGACATGGCCCATGTCGTCGTCTTTCGGCTCGAAGCGCCGATCGCCGCCTTCGGCGATCTGGCGATCGGCGAGCGACGCACGTCGGATCGTCGTCCGGCGGCGTCCGCCGTCCTCGGGATGCTGGCGGCGGCGCTCGGCATCGGCCGCGACGATCCGCGGCAGGCGGATCTCGCCGCGGCGTGGCGGATCGTCACCCGCGTCGACGCGCTCGGCGCACCGCTGGCCGACTTCCACACCGCACAGGCGCCGCCGCGGCGGCGCGGGCGCGGTTTCGCGACCCGTGCCGACGAACTCGCCGATCCGCTCGATCTGGCGACGATCGTGTCGCGTCGCGACTATTGGACCGACGCGGCCTTCACCGTTCTCCTTTGGCCCGCCGACGGCCTCGGTGATCGAGTGACGGCGGAGACCCTCGTCGCGGCTCTCACCCGTCCGGTCTGGGCGCTCTACGTCGGACGTCGTGCCTGCCCGCCGTCACGACCCCTCGCGCCACGTGCCATCGATGCGGCGACCGTCGTCGAAGCCTTCACCGGCTGGGACGAGGCCGAGGGACGCGATCGCGTTCGGGCGAAGGAAGACGGGTGCGTCCTGCCGCGTCACGCCGTCGGAGACGTCTCTCGTCGCGACGGCCTTGCGCTCGATGCCGATTTCGACGACGGGCGACCGCTTCACCCCGCCTTCGCCGGCCTCGAGGTCGATCGTCGCGACACACGGCGGGACCGTGCCGTCGATCGCCGGCAATGGCTCTTCGAACCGCGTGACGAAATCCTCGCCCATCGGGACGATCGAGAGGAGACCAGGTCGTGACGGATCTCCATCTCACCAGGGCGCGGGTGGTCGTCTCCTTCGAGGGGCTCGGACCCGTCCTCTTTCCCGACGATCCGTCACGCCGATCGGCGGTGGCGCATCGGCTGGTGTGGTCGATGTTCCCGGCCGACCTTCGAGAGCGTCCCTTCCTCTACCGTGAGACGGCGCCGACCGGAGCCGGCGGAAGGGCGGCGCGCGGCGAGTTCTTCGTTCTGTCGACGCTCCCGCCGACCGACGCCGGTGGTCTTTTCGAAATCGAGACGCGTCCTTTCGCTCCGGCGCTCGAAATCGGCGATCGCCTCGAGTTTTCGCTGCGCGCCAATGCCACCACCCAACGCAGCGAGACGGTCGACGGCCGGAGACGCAATGTGCGTTTCGATGTGGTGATGCGGGCCCTCCACCCGATCGCGAAGGGGGAGCGCGCCGAGGCCCGACCGCGTCTCGTTCGTGAGGCCGGGATCGCTTGGCTCGCCCGACAGGGGGAGGGCGCAGGCTTCCGCCTGCCCGACCCGGAGGCCGTCGCCGTCGACGGGTACGAGCAGGTTCTCGTCGATCCGGAGGGGCGGCGCGGCGGAGGGCGAGCGGTGCATGGCCGGCTCGATTTCGACGGTCTCCTCGAGGTCACGGATCCGGATCGCTTCCTCTCCCGGATCGCGACCGGTTTCGGGCGCGCTCGCGCCTTCGGCAACGGATTGATGTTGATCCGTCGCGCCCGTGGAGGATGACGATGGCTGAAGGCCGCGGAGGGCTCGCGCCGCCCCGGCCGATCCCGATGAAGGAACGCTCTTCGCTGATCTTCGTCGAACATGGCCGCATCGACGTCGTCGACGGTGCCTTCGTCGTCGTCGACGCGGAGGGAACGCGCACCGTCGTACCGGTCGGCGGCTTCGCCTGCGTCATGCTCGAACCGGGCACGCGGGTGAGCCACGCCGCGGTGGCGCTGGCAGCTCGCGCCGGCACGCTTCTGGTGTGGGTGGGCGAAGGCGGTGTCCGCCTCTACGCCTCGGGTCAGCCGGGAGGCGCGCGGGCCGACAGGCTCCTCCATCAGGCCCGCCTCGCCCTCGACGAGAAGGCGCGGCTGGCGATCGTGCGAAAGATGTTCGAATTGCGCTTCGGCGAGGAACCGCCGGAACGCCGATCCGTCGACCAGATGCGTGGCATCGAGGGGGTTCGCGTTCGGAAGACCTACGAGCTTCTGGCGAAGAAGTTCGGGGTCGAATGGAATCGCAGAGCCTGGGACCGGGGCGATTGGGAGGCGGCGGATACACCGAACCGCTGCCTGTCCGCCGCCACCGCCTGCCTCCACGGACTTTCCGAAGCAGCGGTTCTCGCGGCCGGTTATGCGCCGGCGGTCGGCTTTCTTCACGTGGGCCGTCCGCTCTCCTTCGTTTACGACGTGGCGGATCTCTTCAAGTTCGAAACGGTGGTGCCGGTCGCCTTCGAAGTGGCCGGACGCGCCGCCAAGGGGCGTCTCGACGAGCCGGCGGAGCGCGCGGTGCGTCGTGCGTGCCGAGATGCGTTTCGGCGAACGAAGCTTCTCGAGCGGATCATCCCGACCATCGAGGAGGTGTTGTCCGCGGCCGGGATCGCTCCGCCGGAACCGCCCGAGGACGCCCAGCCGCCGCAATTCGACGATCTCGATCCACAGGCGGATCCCGGTGCGAGGACGAGAGTATGATGATCGTGGTCGTGGAAAACGCCCCACCGCGTCTGCGCGGGCGCCTTGCCGTGTGGCTGCTCGAAGTGAGGGCAGGCGTCTATCTCGGCGATTACGGCCGACGTACGCGCGAGCACATCTGGGACGAAGTGCAGGGCACCATCGGTGAGGGCAACGCCGTGATCGCCTGGACGGCGCCGACCGACGCCGGCTTCGCCTTCGAGACGTGTGGCGAACAGCGTCGGGAGCCGGTGGATTTCGACGGCTTTCGTCTTGTCGCCTTCCGTCCGAAGGCGAGCGGAACCTCCCACTGACGGTCCTCGAAGAGAACTCGACCCATCGGTGCGTTCTTTGACATCGTGAAACAAGCGATTTATCAATCGCTTCCGAGAAGAGGGTTCCCCGCAGGCGCGGGGATGAACCGTGGCATGATCCACTGGATCATGTTGATCCCACGGGTTCCCCGCAGGCGCGGGGATGAACCGAACCACGACCACATCGATGATC
>JAAYVT010000044.1 GCA_012517025.1 Phyllobacteriaceae bacterium
ACCGGGTTGATTATCGAACCGGGCAACGCAACCGCGACGAGTCCGGCGTAGGCGATTGGCCGCAACGGCTGCCGTGATCGAGCCTTGCAAGCTCGACCTGACAGCGGGACGCCGTGTCGAACCGCCGGTTCTCGTCTTTCGACGTCGGTCGCGGGTGCGAGCGGTCGCAGGCCCAGTGACGTGCTCCCCGTTTTCCTGCCGGTCATAAGTTTGGTCCGGCGGTGATTTTGCCCTGATCGGGCCGGCTTGTCGCCGATACTGGCCGCTTCCTTCAGGACGCGCTCATGGGTCCAGTCGCGGAACTGGCGGTGATGGCTGGGCATGTGGTCGGCGACGGTGACGTGGGCATGCGGAGCACCGACCCGGGCATGGGAAGCGACGCGCCGATGCTGGTGGAACACCTCGATGGTGCGAGCCGTCACCCGAACGTCGACCTCTTCCTTCAGCAACCGATAGGGCACGGAGTAGAAGCGGGCATCGACCTCGACGTGGTAGTCGATGCCCACGCGGGCGCGGCGCCACTCGGCGCATTCGTCCCGGGCCTGAGGAAGCGGCCGCAGCGTCGGCCGATCGGTCTTCTCGAACAGCTCCCGTCGGCTGACGCCGAGGTGGCGCATGACGCGGGCGTTGAGGTCGCCGGTCAGCCGCTCGATCTCGCTCGCCAACTCGTCGAGGCCGAAGAAGTTCCGGTGGCGCAGCCGGGCCAGGATCCAGCGCTCGACGATCTGGACGCCGACCTCGACCTTGGCCTTGTCGCGCGGTTTGCGCGGCCGGGTCGGCAGCACGGCGCCGCCGTAATGCTCGGCCATCTCTCGATAGGTCGCATTGATCGTCGGCTCGACCCGCGAGGCCTTGGTCACCCCGGCCTTCAGGTTGTCGCAGACCACCAGTTCCGGCACGCCGCCGAGGGCTTAGAAGGCGGCGACGTGCGCCGCGATCCAATCCGGCAGCTTCTGCGACCAACTCGGGTAGACGAAGGTGAAGTTCGACGCACCGAGCACGGCGATGAAGATCTGCGCTTCCCTGACCTTACCGGTCTGCGCGTCGATGATCGGCACCGTCTGGCCGGCATAATCGACGAACAGACGTTCGCCGGCACGGTGAGACTGCCGCATCGTCGGCGACAGCCGGCCGCTCCATTCCCGGACGCAGTCACAGAACCAGGAATAGCCGTAGCCGTGGGGGTGAGCCGCGCGATATTCCTCCCACAGGAGCCGCAGCGTCACACCCTTGCGCCGCAGTTCCTTCGCCACCGACGGCCAATCAGGCGGTGGCCGCTCACCCGACGTGGTCGGCGGTGGCGGGAACAGCCGACGCTCCAGTGCCTCGTCGTCGAGGATCTCCGGCAGCGGCCAGCTCAGCCCGGCCCGGACGGCTCGGCCGATGTATTCTCCGACCGCCGTCGGGGCGACGCTGTCACCAACGGCGAGATCTGCCGCTTGCTCTGCCCGCAGGCGAAGTACAGGCGTAGGGCTTCTCTGATCTTGCGCATCGCGACTCTCTCGGCCGGCATCGCTTCTCCTCTCCGCTCGGGGCGTCGAGGACGAGGTTAACCGCCATGGCCAATGGGCCCGGTCGCGCGTCTGTCGAGGTGGTCGCCTTCCACCGGAATCGGTGGTCGCGATCCCGTGGAACGGGTGGTCGGATTGCCGTGGATCAGGTGGTTGCCTTCCCGTGGAATCGGTGGTCGCCTTGCTCCGGATTCCGCACGCTCCGACAGTCCGTGATCGGCGATTGCTCGCCGTACGGCATCGAACCGGTCTGCAGGCGTGATCAGTTTTTTCCCAGGAGATCCTTCAGTACCGCGTTGTCGAGCATCTGCTCGGCCAAGAGCTTCTTCAGTCGACGGTTCTCCTCCTCCAGCGTGCGCAGACGCGCCGTCTCCGGAACCGTCATCCCGCCGAACTTGGCTTTCCATTTGTAGAGGGTCGTCTCGCTGATCCCGTGCTTCCGGCAGAGGTCCGACGGCTGGACGGTTCTATCAACGGTCCGACCGGCCTGAATATGGGATTATTTCGGCGTCGCAGCGGTGGAACCGAAGGTCTTCGGCCGCCCGGCCAGTGACGACGTGGGGTCGATCCGGCCCATGGGCCGGTTCCGTATCCCTCAGGCGGCGGCTCTGCGCTGAATGAAGATCAGCCGGCGGATGTTGTAGACGAGGTTCACCAGTCCGATCTTGGTCGTCGCCCGAGCGATGCCGATGGTCCGGACGAAGAGGCCGATCCTCGTCTTCTGATCGGCGAAGACATGCTCGACCCGGCTGCGGATCTTCGATCTGGCGTTGTTCGCCCGCCGGGTGCGCTCCGGCATCGGCCGTCCCTTCGGCTTCTTGCGATGGACCCGGCTGACGAAGCCGTTGTCGGCCATGAACGTCTCGTTGGCGGCGGAACGATAGGCCGTGTCGGCCCACACCGTCCGCGCCGTGTTGGTCTTGTCGAGCAGGCCGTCGCGCAGCACCGCGCCTTCGTAGGCGGCCGCGTCCGTGACCTTCCACGTCCGGATGAAGCCGTGGCCGACGTCGATGGCGACGTGGTTCTGGTAGCCGAAGGAGGGGATCGCGATGTCGACCGGCGGTTTGGTCCCGTCCGGTCGCTCCTTCGCTTTGGTGAACTTCACCGTCCAGCGCGCGTCGCGGTCCTTGTGCCGGAGCTTCGCCGGCCGGCTCTTCCAATCCTCGGGGATGCGACCTTCCTTGATCGTCCGACGCTCCTCGGCCGTGTTGCGTTGCTTCGGTGCGGCGACCAGGCTGGCGTCGACGATCTGGCCCGACATGGCGATGTGACCGGAGGCGCGCAGCGCAGCCTCGAAGCGAGCGAACAGCCCCTTGATCGCCTCCGCCTTGGTGAGCTTCTCCCGGAACAACCAGATCGTCCGGGCGTCGGGCACGCGGTCGTCGAGACCGAGCCCGAGGAAGCGCATGAACGACAGACGGTCGTTGATCAGGAACTCGGTGCGTTCGTCGGACAGGTTGTTGGCCGTCTGGATGACCAGCACCTTGAACACCATCACCGGGTCGAAGGGCGGGCGACCGCCGTGCTCACCCGTCGAGTAGTTCAAGGCGGCGACGAGATCGGGGCGGAAGATCTCGAAGTCCACCGCCCGACCGAAGGCCTCCAACTGATCGCCGAGGTCGCTCAGCCGCTTCAGGCGATCGTCGAAATCGAAGAAGCCCGGTGCCTTGCCCATCGCGTCGCCTCCAACCCCTCGGAGACGATCGAATCAGAAAACGGCCAATCCCGCCAGGTTTTTAGAACCGTCCGGCTTCATGCCGGCCTCCTGCTCCCTCAACACGCCGATGATCTGCTCTTCACTGAAACGGCTGCGCCGCATGGTCCTGCTCCTGATGAGGGGACCAAACTTATCAGTGGCCGGAATGACGGGGTGCACGTCACCAGGTCCACGTCCATGGTTGGGCGCGGCTGGGCTGGACTGCTGAGATCTCTCGGTGAGCGTCGCGGTTACGGCCCAGACCATGCGAGGCGGTGGAGCCTCGGCCACAGAGCCGCCCAAGCGGCGGTGGCGGATTGCGCGACGATCATCGTGATGCGGCTGGCATGAACGTCGTGGTTGGACCAAGTTGAACGGTGGTTCGCCATCTTAACCCAGCGCCAGATCCGCCGATCATCCTGCGTCAGCGCCAAAGACCTGATCGCCAAGATCGAGGCCTTCATCGCCGCCTATAACGCCAAGGCACACCCGTTCGTCTGGACCGCCACCAGCGAGGCCATCCTCGAAAAAGTCGAGCGCATATGTAAAGTAATTTTACGGGACGGGACACTAGCCGTTCTTAGCCACAAACAATTGCATCTCGAGGTCAAGGACCAACGTCGTCATCCGGTCCAACCTCGCGAACATCTCCTTGAACATCGCCTCGACGGGGGTGACCCCGGAGATGACGACCGTCTCGGTCCGTGCCTTGTGTTCATCTGAGTCCAGGAGCGAGCGCAATACCTGTTCGCGAGTGGCTCCGGTCGCGATCGCGTTGCGAAAGCTCTCAATGCCGCCGGAGTCGCAATCACGCTTCAGAATAGCCCTGTAAGCGAAGCGCAAGAACTCGTCGAAGTCTTCGATCTCGAACTCGTTGTACGTGTAGTAGCTACGTTCGACGTCGGAATGGTCGACCGCCACCATCTCCGCCTCGGTGAGGTCGTACAATATCCGGACGCGACGCCCTCTGCCTTCCGGCGAGCGTAGCAACGCCTCCAGGAGCTGGCTCCGGGAGAGCACGCCGCGGCGCAGGGCGCTGACATAGGTGCAGTAGCCCTGATGGTCCGGGAGACGGCCGAGAATGGCCTTGAAGGCGTGGATGACGGCATCCCTCGCAGACCTACGGTTAATGTCCGCCAAGGAAACGACCGTCTCCTGCGGCGCCCCGGAGTTGGACCGCAAGCCGTTTCGGCTACTGAGCTTGGAGATGACGTCGTGAATCTCGGTCACCAAGTCCGAGGTTTCGCCAACAACCACCATGATGCAAATCCTCCCCTTTCTATGGGACCGTTAAACTCGCGGCAAACGGCGCGGCCAGCCACTGTTGGTTTTCTCGCCCGTCCGCCCTCACTCGACCCCCGACGTATGGACCAGCGCCGAGGTGAGATGGGCCGTCTCCACCCGTGGATACCCGACTCTGAACATATTCTCTCCACCGGCGACCATTCATAATCTATGACCCGGTGGTTCTTAATGCAACGGAAGCGTCGTTCTCAGGCCGCGGCGGCGACAGGTGTCGGCGTGGCGTATGCCCACGGCAGCAGTTCGTCGATGCGGCTGTTGGGGTGATCGTTGACGATCTTGGTGAGCACGTCGGTGAGGTATGAACCGCGCCGGGTTTGCCGGAGGCTCGGCGCTTTGAGTCAAGCGGCGATGGCCGCCTGCTCCTGTTCGGCCCACCAGCGTTGTTCGGCCTCGGCCGGCGGGATGTTGCCGATCGGCTCGAGGAGCCGTCGATTGTTGAACCAGTCGACCCATTCGAGGGTCGCATACTCGACCGCTTCGAGGGATCGCCACGGCCCGCGCCGGTGGATCCCCTCGGCTTTGTAGAGCCCGTTGATCGTCTCGGCGAGAGCGTTGTCGTAGGAATCCCCGACACTGCCCACCGAGGGAACCACGCCGGCGTCGGCGAGGCGTTCGGTGTAGCGGATCGACAGGTATTGGCCGCCTCGGTCGCTGTGATGGACGAGGCCGCCGTAGGGCGTGGGGCGGCGGGCATGCAGGGCCTGTTCGAGAGCGTCGAGCACGAAAGTCGCATGCGCGGTTCGGCTCGCCCGCCAGCCGACGATCCGCCGCGCGAACACGTCGATGACGAAGGCGACGTAGACGAAGCCCGCCCAGGTCGCCACGTAGGTGAAATCGGAGACCCAGAGCCGGTTCGGACCGGGCGCCCGGAACTGCCGATTGACGAGGTCGTGCGGATACGGCGTCGCCTTGTCCGAGATCGTCGTCCGGATCGGTCGGCCACGCACAACACCTTGAAGTCCCATCTGTTTCATCAGACGCGCCACCGTGCATCGTGCGACCGGAATGCCCTCGCGGTTCATCTGGCGCCAGATCTTCCGAACACCGTAGACCCGGAAGTTCTCGTCGAACACCCGGCGGATCGAGCGGCGCAGTTCCTCGTCTCGGCGCACCCGAGGAGGCGCCGTCGTGGGATCGAGCCGGCGAGCGGCGTGGGCGTGATACGTCGACGGGGCGATCGGCAGAACCCGGCAGATCGGCTCGATCCCATAGACGTCGCGGTGATCATCGATGAACGACACCATCACTTCTGTCGGCGGTCGAGCTCCGCCAGCGCGAAATACGCCGACGCCTTCCTCAGGATCTCGTTCGCCTGCCGCGGTCGCGGTTCTCTCGCTCGAGTGCCTTCAGGCGGGCGTTCATGTCGGGGGCGGCGCCGTCGATCTTACCGCTCTCACGTTCGGCCCGCTTCACCCACAGCCGCAGCGTCTCCGGCGTGCAGCCGATCTTGGCGGCGATCGAGGCGATGGCAGCCCAGCGGGAGTCGTGATCGCTCTCGTGCTCGAGAACCATCCGGACCGCGCGGCTACGCACTTCGGGGGGCGAATTTGTTCGTCGTCTTGCTCGTCATGGCTCCATCCTCTCAAGAGTTGGAGCCTCCGGCAAACCCGGCGCGGTTTAGAGCGGCCGGACCACGTCTGGGCGATGGACATCAGCTTCATCCCGATGCGGCGGGGCTTCGTCTATCTCGCCGCGGTCGTCGACGTGGCGAGCCGGCGGGTGTTGGCGCATCGGGTATCAATCACCATGGAGGCGGTGTTCTGCGTCGAAGCGCTCGAAGAGGCGATGGCTCGTCACGGCAAGCCATAGATCTTCAACACCGACCAGGGCAGCCAGTTCACCAGCCTTGAGTTCACCAGTGTTCTGCTGGCGGCCGGCATCTCGATCAGCATGGACGGCAAGGGCGCTTGGCGGGACAACGTCTTCATCGAGCGGATCTGGCGGTCGATCAAATACGAGGAGGTCTATCTGAAGGTCTACGAGAACGTTCCGGAA
>JAAYVT010000550.1 GCA_012517025.1 Phyllobacteriaceae bacterium
CGGCGAGCACCAGCGGGTTGAGCTTGCCGTCGGGGGCGGGGACCACCATGACGAGACGGTCGACGCCGGCGACCTTGGCCGGCACCGCGTTCATCAGCACCGACGAGGGATAGCTCGCGGTGCCGCCCGGCACGTAGAGGCCGACCGACTCCAGCGCCGTCCACTTCGAGCCGAGGGTCACGCCGAGGGCGTCGGTGTAGACGTCGTCCTTCGGCAGCTGGCGGGCGTGGTGCGAGCGGATGCGGTCGCGGGCGAGCTCCAGCGCGGCGAGGGTGTCGGGCGCCACCGCCGCCTTGGCGGCGGCGATCTCCGGCGCCGTGACGCGCAGCCCGGTCGGGCGCAGGTCGACGCGGTCGAAGGTCTCGGTCAGTTCGTAGAGCGCCTCGTCGCCGCGGGCGCGCACCCGCGCGATGATGTCGGCGACGGCGCGATCGACGTCCTCGGAGACCTCGCGCTTCATGTCGAGGAGGTCGGCGAAGCGACGCTTGAAGTCGGCGTCACGGATGTCGAGACGAATGGCCACGGGGATGCCTCGATGGACGGGTTCGAGGAACGGAGATGCGTTCCTTGCCTACAGGGAGCGTCGTAACCGATCGGGCAGGGGGGAGCAACGGTGCGCGGTCGGGAAACCGCCGTTCGCCGGCGGACCGATCGGGCGGCGACGGTCCGACCCTTGGTCGTCGATCCGGCGAACTACGCATGCTAGGGTCGACCGATGCACGTTCGAACCACGGGGAGGGGGGAATGAAACTGTCTTTCGAAGGTATGCGATCGACGAAGGCGATCGGCGCGCGGTTCGTCGGGGTCGCGGTGGCGGCCCTGATCTCGGCGGCGGCGGTCGGGTCCGCCGGCGCGGTCGATTTCGATCCGCCGCTGAAGCGCCAGCAGGTGGCGGGCAAGGACGGCGCGGAGACGGTCTGCACGAGCTTCTCCGACGTGACCTTGATCGAACGGGTCGACGGGCCGACCGCGCTCGCGCCGGTGCTCGTCGCCGACGCGAAGGGGCGATGCGACGCGCCGCGGCCGGGGAAGGGCGTCCCGCTCGACCTCGAGGGCATGAGATACGACGGCCGGGTCGGCCCGATGATGATCTTCTCGCAGATGGACGCGCACGGCGCGGTCGACATCGCGGTCGCCGAAGTGATCCTCGACAAGAAGGTGGTGTTCCGCGACGCGGCGGTCGGCGAGCCGCTGATCCGCAAGGCTGAGATCGGGCGGAGCGCCTTCCTTCTCGGCTACGTGCGCGGCATCAACGCCTCGTGCTCGCTCCATCAGGACTCGCGTGCCTGCTGGGCCCAACTCGTCGGCGAGGGCAAGATCCCCAAGGAGATGGCCGGGATGGCGCCGAACGGCTCGATCTGCGCCGAGTCCTACGCGAAAATGGGCGCGCCACGCGATGCGCCGAGCATCGTCACCTGGACCAACGAGGTGGAGATCTTCCCCGACGGCCACTACCGCCGGACCTCGCAACAGGACTTCGGCTGTCTCGCGCAGCCGTGAGGGCACGCCGACATCGACGCGAGGGTGGCGCTCAGGGGGGGGGCTCAAGCCCCGTCGTGATTGGGACAACAGGCGGTCGACCAGGCCGCGCCGAGGTCGGTGAGGCGCACTTCGAGGCACTCGACCTCGGCGCGCAGTGTGGCGCCGCCGGCGAAGAGCAGCTCGACCCAGCCGCTCGGAGCCTCGGTCTCGGCGAAGCGGATCGTCAGCAGCTCGAGGACGGTATCGGGGCGGTCGGGCGAGAGGTGCTGGGCTTTGACGGCGGTGACCCGGCCGAGATCGAGCGCCGAGCGGCGGCGTTCGAAGGTCTTCGGACGGGTGCCGGCGGCCTCCCAGGCGAAGCGGTTGAGGACGATCACCAGCCGCTTCTCGGCCGGGCGCCAATGGATGTCGCCGACCTTGAGGACCGCGTCCTGAACCTGCGCGGAGACGACTTCGAGGTCGTCCGGGTCGAGGGCGAGCAACTTCAAGGCGGACATTCTCGGGGGTTCTCCGTTTGCGGCCGGGGATCGGCCCCGGCGCCGCGGCGACGTCTCTTCCGATATGGGAAATTCGTCGTCGCGGTGCAAGCGGACGGGTGGGAGGTTCAGCGCATGCCTTCGCCGGAGAGACGCTCGACGATCGCGCCGCAGCGCGACAGCTTCTCCTCCAGCCGCTCGAAGCCGCGATCGAGGTGATAGACGCGCGACACGATGGTCTCGCCCTCGGCGACGAGGCCGCCGATCACCAGCGACACCGAGGCGCGCAGATCGGTCGCCATGACGGGCGCGCCGACCAGACGCGGCACGCCGGTCACGGTGGCGGTGCGACCCTCGACGTCGATGCGGGCACCGAGGCGGGCGAGCTCGGCGACGTGCATGAAGCGGTTCTCGAAGATCGTCTCGGTGATCCGCGACACCCCGTTGGAACGGCTCATCAGCGCCATGAACTGGGCTTGGAGGTCGGTCGGGAAGCCGGGGAAGGGCTCGGTGACGACGTCGACCGGGGCGATCGGATCGGAGCCGCGGGCGATGCGGATGCCGTCGCGCACCGCCTCGACGGTGGTGCCGGTGGCGGCGAGAACGTCGAGGGCGTTCTTCAGCAGGTCGACCGAGGTGCCGGTGAGGGTCACGTCGCCGCCGGTCATCGCCACCGCCATGGCATAGGTGCCGGTCTCGATGCGGTCGGGGACGACGCGGTGGGTGGCGCCGTGCAGGCGGTCGACGCCCTGGATGCGGATGGTCGAGGTGCCGGCGCCCTCGATCTTCGCGCCCATGGCGATCAGGCAGCTCGCCAGATCCTCGACCTCGGGCTCGCGGGCGGCATTCTCCAGTATCGTCTCGCCCTTGGCGAGGGTGGCGGCCATCATCAGGGTGTGGGTGGCGCCGACCGAAACCTTGGGGAAGACGTAGCGGGCGCCGACGAGACCGCCGGGGGCCTCGGCGACGGCGTAGCCGGCCTCGATGTCGATCTTCGCACCGAGCGCCTCCAGGCCGGAAATGAAGAGATCGACCGGGCGGGTACCGATGGCGCAGCCGCCGGGCAGCGACACCCGCGCCTCGTGGCAGCGGGCGAGCAGTGGCCCGATCACCCAGAACGACGCGCGCATCTGGCTGACCATGTCGTAGGGGGCGCAGGTGTCGACGATCTCGCGAGCGGTCAGATGGATGGTCTGGCCGGCGAGGTGATCCTCGCCGGGGCGCTTGCCGTTCAGCGAATAGTCGACGCCGTGGTTGGTGAGGATGCGGGTGAGCAGCGAGACGTCGCGCAGGCGCGGCATGTTCTCGAGGGTCAGGCGCTCGTCGGTGAGCAACGAGGCGATGATCAGCGGCAGCGCGGCGTTCTTGGCGCCGGAAATCGGAATGACGCCCTCGAGGCGATTGCCGCCGACGACCCTGATCTTGTCCATGTGACTTCGTTCCTCGCGCTGCGCCGACGCCCGGCCCCACCCGTCGCGCGTCTCCGCCTTGGTGGCGGTTTCCATAAAGCTTCGCCGGGTGTGGGGCAAGCACGCCGAGGCGGGCGACTCAGCTCCGCGAATCGTCGCTCCCGGCATCCGGGCCGAGGTCATCCTGGCGATCGACGGCGGCGGTTTCGCGGCCGCGCGCCTGATCCTTGCGTCGGCGCAGGTTGGCGCGCAGCGCGGCGGCGAGGCGCTCGGCGCGTTCCTCGGCGGCGGTCGGGCGGCGGTCGGCGGGCTTCTTCACGGTTTCGGACATGGCGACATCCTGCCAGAGCGGAGGAGAGGCGCCAAGAGCGTCGACGTCGCGGCGCCGGACGAGGTCGAGAGTGGGGCGTGGGATCGCCGGGTTATCCACCGCCGGTGCGGCGGCGCGGCGCGGGTTTCGCACAGGCGTCGTTTTCGACGGTCGAGAGACTTGCAACACCGGATCGGCTGTGGCACATAGCGGGCCGCGCGAGGCGAGCCGGCTCAATGCCGCTTCCTCGACGAAAGGTCGCTGCAGTAGCTCAGTGGTAGAGCACTCCCTTGGTAAGGGAGAGGTCGAGAGTTCAATCCTCTCTTGCAGCACCATTCTCCTCCTTCGATGGTTCCGCTCTTGTGGTTTCTCCGTCGTGATCTCGGTGGTGCCGGATCCTCACGCGCTTCTGGGCACGTGGGCGGGAACGGCGCCACGGCCCGAGCGCGCGACGCCGTTTCGGTTCGATGCGGCGGGGAGGGGCGACGGCGGCGGAGCCGAACGTCGCCGGTCTTCAGAACGAATAGCCGAGGCCGACCTTGATCGTGACGTCGTGGGTGGTGCTGTCCGGCTCGTAGATGCCGTAGGCGTCCTGCGGCGATCGTCCATAGCCGTAGCCGACGTAGTCGACGCCGGTCGAGACGTGGACGTTGTTCGCGAACGCGTAGTCGATGTTGGCGCCCGCCATGTAGATGGCGCGGCTGCCGAGCTTGTACTTGCCGACGGGAATCACGGCGCCGCCGGTCAGGAGCGAGGTCTCCATCTCGGCGGCGAAGGTGCCGCCGATCAGGCCGTTCACGCCGACGACGAGGTGGTCGGCCGGCGCGTATTGGACCATCAGGCCGGCGCCGGCGTAGCCGTGACGGTAGTCCTCGCGCAAGCCGCCGGTGCCGTTGACCGTCCGCGTCCAGTTGCGGAAGCCCAATCCGGCGTAGGGCGTCACCATGGCGCGGTCCCAGGCGGCGAATCCCTCGCCGATGCGGAAGTCGGCGCCGACGACGGTGGCGCCGTCGTGCTGCATGATGTCGCCGTAGGTGCCGCCGATGTAGGACCCGGTGTAGGTGGTCGGCGAATTGACCCACTTGAACTGGCCGTACAAGTAGAAATTGTCGACGACCCAGTTCTGCATCAAGGAACCCGACACCTCGACGCCCGGCAACCAGCCGCGTTCGCTGTCGAGCCGGCCGCCGCTCGAGTCGGTTTCCATGTAGAACCGACTGTTTTCGACGAAACTCACCGTCACTTGGTTGTTGGCGGTGAGGATGTCGATCGATCCGCGGAGCGGCATCGTGTCGTCGGTGACGATCTGCGGCGACATCAAGTCTGCGGCGATGCCGGCATGGGCGGAAAACATGGTCGCCGCGGCGAAAACAACGACACGATACTTCATCGTGAGCCCCCGAAATGCCTCGCGACGAGCCGAACCTGGCGGGGTTCGCCGCTTTCCCTGCGCAAGCACTTTCGCCGAGAATGGTTAACCCGGTCTGAAGAAGCGCCACTCTCGCGCGAGTGCCGGCGTGCGCCGGTGGAATCGCGCGAGGACGTCGGGTCGTCGGGCGGCGGGCAGGGGAGCGGCGCGGGGCCGAAACGACGAAGGGAGGGCTCGCGCCCTCCCTCGTCCGTCTTCGTCCGGCGATCGCGGTCAGTCGAGGCGACCGCTGGCGTGGGCGAGCATCGTGTAGACCTTGCCGGTGTCGGAGGCGAGGTAGTTGCGGGCGGTGTCGGGGTCGCGGCTCGACCGGGTCGCCTCGCCGAGCAGGGTCTCGAAGTCCGTCACGTAGCGGTCGACGGCGGTGCGGAACTCCCCGTCGCGCTGATACTTGCGGCGGATCTCCTCGAAGGTCTGCTGCCCCTGCAGGGTGTAGAGCCGGCGGGTGAAGACGTTGCGCTCGCCCTGCTTGTAGCGATCCCACAGATCGAGGAACGATTCGTCGTCGATGGCGCGGGCGATGTCGACGGAGAGCGAATTCAGGCTCTCGACGATGTGTCCGGCCGGACGGGCGTTCCAGGTCGGTGCCGGCTCCTCGTCGCGCGAGGCGCGGCGCAGGAGGTCGGAGACCCAGCCGCCGCGACCGGCGGCGGGGGCCGGCGGCTCGGCGCGCGGCTCTTCGCGGGCCGGCTCGCGGCCGTAGGTGCCGTAGGCCGGC
>JAAYVT010000551.1 GCA_012517025.1 Phyllobacteriaceae bacterium
GTGTGCGAACACGACTTCGAGCCGGAGGACAGCGCCCACTGCCCGGCCTACGACGCGCCGATCTGCTCGCTGTGCTGTTCGCTCGACGCGCGCTGCCGCGACCAGTGCAAGCCGGAAGGGCGGATCGCGGCGCAGGCGCGAACCTGGGTCGAGACGCTGCTGCCGGCGGCGCTGGCGAAGCGGCTGAGCCCGCGCCTGCTCGAATACGTGGCGATCCTCGGGCTCCTCACCACCGCGATCGGCCTCGTCCTGTTGGTCATCCACTTCCAGTCGGATCCGCGCGACCCGGCGATCGAGGCGGCGCTGACGCGGGCGCTGTGGGCGGCGTTCTTCGTGCTGCTGATCGTCGCCGGGGTGGTGGCGTGGTTCTTCGTCCTCGCCCACGAGAGCCGGCGGGTGGCGGAGGAGGAATCGGCGCGCCAGACCGGCCTCCTCCTCGACGAGATCGCCGCGCACGAGCGCACCGACGCCGAGCTGCAGAAGGCCAAGGAGGCGGCGGAGGCGGCCAACTTCGCCAAGAGCCGCTATCTGGTCGGGCTCAGCCACGAACTCAGGACGCCACTCAACGCGGTGATGGGCTACGCGCAGGTGCTCGAGCGCGATCCCGGTCTGACCGACGGGCGAGCCCATTCGGTCAAGGTGATCCGGCGCTCGGCGGAGCATCTCTCCGGGCTGATCGACGGGCTCCTCGACATTTCCAAGATCGAGGCGGGGCGGCTCGAGCTCGCCCGCGACGAGTTCCGCCTCGCCGATTTCCTCGACGCGCTGGTCGAGATGTTCCGGCCGCAGGCGGAGGCCAAGGGGTTGGTCTTCCGCTTCACCCGGCCGACGAAGTTGCCGGAGGTGGTGGCGACCGACGAGAAGCGGCTGCGCCAAGTTCTGACCAATCTCCTCACCAACGCGATCAAGTTCACCACCGGCGGCGAGGTGCATTTCGACGTGGCGATGCGGCACGAGATCGCCACCTTCACCGTCGCCGACACCGGCATGGGCATCGAGGCGGGCGATCTCGACCGCATCTTCGCGCCGTTCGAGCGCGGCGAGGCGGCGCGGCGCAAGCCGGGGCTCGGCCTCGGGCTCACCATCACGAAAATGCTGGTGACGCTGATGGGCGGCGACGTGCGGGTCGACAGCCGGCCGGGGGAGGGGGCGCGGTTCCGCGTCCGCCTGCACCTGTCGGTGCCGGCGCGGCCGGCGGTGCCGACGCCGGCGCCGGCCGTCGGCGGTTATCGCGGTCCACGCCGGCGGATCCTGGTGGTCGACGATCACGCCGATCATCGCGAGCTGGTGCGGGCGGTGTTGGCGCCGGTCGGCTTCGTCGTCGACGAGGCGGAAGACGGGGCGGCCTGCCTCGCCGCGGTGGCGGCGACGCCGCCGGATCTGGTGCTGCTCGATCTGTCGATGCCCGGCATGGGCGGCTGGGAGGTGGCGAGCCGGCTGCGCGAGAGCGGCTACGGCGGGCGCATCGTCATTCTGTCGGCCAACGTCGGCGACACCCGGCCGCCGGAGGCCGAGATCGCGGTCCACGACGACGTGATCGCCAAGCCGTTCGATCTGGCGCGGCTGCTCGACCGCCTGCAGGTGCTGCTCGGGCTCGAATGGACGGCCGAGGCGGAAGCGCCGTCGGCGGCGCCCGAGATCGCCGTCGCCGACGATCGGCCGACGCCGGCGGAGGCGGGCGAGCTGCTGCAATGGGCCCGGATCGGCTATGCTCGCGGCATCGCCTCGCGGCTCGAGGCGATCGAGGGCGAGATCCGCGCGGCCGGCCGCCGTCCGGGTCCGCGCCTCGTCGAGCTGGCGCGGGCGGCGGAGGCCTTCGACATGGCGCGACTGACGACGCTCCTGGAGGGTTGCGATGGCGACGCCTGATCCCGCCGACAGCCGCGACATCGTGCTCGTCGTCGACGACAACCCCGACACGCTCGGCTTCCTCACCCAGGCGCTGGAAGCGCAGGGGGCGATGGTGCTGGTCGCCACCGGCGGCGAACAGGCGCTCGCCATCGTCGAGCGGATCACCCCCGACGTGGTGCTGATGGATGCGGTGATGCCGGGGCTCGACGGTTTCGAGACGACGCGGCGGCTGAAGAAACTGCCGGCGACCGCCGACGTGCCGATCCTGTTCATGACCGGGCTCAGCGAGACCGAGCACATCGTCGAGGGACTGGAGGCGGGCGGCGTCGACTACGTCACCAAGCCGATCGTGCTCGACGAACTGACCGCGCGCATCCGCGTCCATCTCGCCAACGCCCGGCGCGAGCGCTCGGCGCGGATGGCGCTCGACACCGCCGGACGCTTCCTGCTCGCCACCGACCGCGCCGGTCGGCTGTCCTGGGCGACGCCGCAGGCGGCCAAGCTGATCGGCGAGATCGGCGGCGGCGAGGGATTGCCGGCGGCGATCTCGGCACGGCTGGCGGCGGCGATGGCGGAAGCGGCGGTCGGCTCGGTCGACGTCGGCGAGGACGGCGAGCGACGGCTGCGGTTCACCGCGCTCGGGCGCACCGGCGACGACGAGCGGCTGTGGCGGTTGACCTCCGAGGAGGCGGGCGGCGAAGAGGCGGCGCTCAGGCGGCGTTTCGGTCTGACCGCGCGGGAGGCGGAGGTCTGCCTGTGGGTGGCGCGCGGCAAGTCGAACCGCGACATCGGCGACATCCTCGGGCTTTCCCCGCGCACCGTGAACAAGCACCTCGAGACGGTGTTCGCCAAGCTCGGGGTGGAGAACCGCGCCTCCGCCGCCGTGCTGGTGCTGAAGACGATCGAGCGGTGAGGCGCCTCGGCGGGGGATCCGCGAGGCGGCGGCGACGGTGTCCGACCCGAACATCACGAAGAGGGGCGCGCGGCGACGCCGCCGCGATTTCGATCGCTCGATTTCGATCGTCGGCCGGAGCCGGCCGGGACGGGCCGAGGATCGGCCTCCCGCGCGACGACCTTCCGCGGCGGTGATCGCACGCAGGGCCGCCCGGGGTGGCCGATGCTCCGTGTCGTCACGGATGCGACATGAACTTACATTGACCGTATAACTTCATGTGGCATCCTTCTGCGCGACGGCCGCGCGGATCTCGCCGGTGGGAGCGGTGTCCGGGCGGACGCGCCGGACGGGCATCGGAGGAGGTGGCGATGACGGGAAACGCGTCGACGGCGGTTCGGTGGGAGGATCCGCGGGGGCGCCGGCACCGGTGGGTGGTCGGCTTCGCGGCGGGGCGCCCGTCGCGCGAGCCGATCGGCGCCCTGTCGCCGCGCTCCTACGAGGCGGTGCTGACGGCACTGGAGGCGGAACGCAAGGCCCGGGCCTTCGACGCCGCGGTGCTGGAACGGTTTCCCGGCGCGATGCCGTTTCGGATGATCGCCGAGGCGGCGACGCGGCACGTCGAGGCGCTGGCCGGACTGTTGCGGCGGCGCGGACTGAGCGTACCATCGGATCGCCATCTCGGCGGCGCGGCGGCGCGGCGGGCGGTCCCGGCGACCGTGACCTGCGCCTGCCGCATCGCGGTGGCGGCGGAGGCGGAGACGGTCGAGCTCTACGAGGACGAGCTGTTGGCGCGCGTCGCCGGGCTCGCCGACGTCGAGCGGATGTTCCGCCGTCTCGCCGAGGCCTCGCGCGAACGCCACATGCCGGCGTTCCGCCATTGGGTCGACCATCATCCGCACGGAGGACGAGCGTGACGACCATCACGATTCTCGGGTCGGGCTTCGGGGCGCTGACGACGGTGCGGCGGCTGCGGCACGAAGGGTGGACGGGCGCGATCCGGGTGATCTCGCCGCGCGATCACCTGCATTATCTGCCGAGCACCATCTGGATCCCGGCCGGGCTGCGGCGCGGCGGCGAGTTGAAGATTCCGCTCGCGCCGTTCTTCCGCGAACAGAAGGTCGAGTACGTAGCCGCCTCGGTGACCGGGCTCGGCGACGGCGGACGGCGGATCGCGACCGACGCCGGCGACTTCGTCACCGACCAGCTGGTGATCGCCACCGGCGGGCGCTTCATCCGCAAGCTTCCCGGCATCGAGCACGCGCTGGTGCCGTGCGAGGGGATCGCCGTCGGTGAGGAGATCGAGCGGCGGCTGGCGGCGATGGAGGGCGGCACCATCGCCGTCGGCTTCGCCACCAATCCGAACGAACAAGGGGCGATGCGCGGCGGCCCGATGTTCGAGTTCCTGTTCATCATCGACACCTGGCTGCGCCGGCAGGGGCGGCGCGACCGTTTCGAGATCGTGTTCTTCAGCCCGTCGCCGCGGCCGGGTCAACGGCTGGGGGCGAAGGCGGTCGACGGTCTGCTGGCGGAAATGGAGAA
>JAAYVT010000552.1 GCA_012517025.1 Phyllobacteriaceae bacterium
AACAGCATGTTGAGGGTCAATCGCCCCATCGAGGTGGTGGTGTTGAACGACTGGGTCACCGACACGAAGGAGACGGAGGCCGCATCGAACACCTCGACGATCTTGGCGAAGTCGCCGAGGGACCGGGTGAGGCGATCGACCTTGTAGACGACGACCGTGTCGACCAGACCAGCCTCGATGTCGGCGAGGAGACGCTGTAATGCCGGTCGATCCATGGTGCCGCCGGAGATGCCGCCGTCGTCGTACATCTGCGGCAGAACTACCCAACCTTCCGACTTCTGGCTGGCGACGTAGGCCTCGCAGGCCTCGCGCTGGGCATCGAGTGAGTTGAAGCTCTGCTTGAGCCCCTCCTCGGAGGATTTGCGGGTGTAGACGGCGCATCGGACGACAGCGGTCTTCGCCGTCGATGCCGCGTTCGGCGTCTTGGTCGGCTTACGCATCGGCGCTCTCCGCTTCGTCCGCTTCGTCTGCAGCCGAAACACATTCGACCGAGCCTCCCGCAGCCGGCTTCGCCCGCGAGGTGAGACCGAAGAAGCGCGGCCCCGACCAGTGGGCGCCGGTGATCTCCTCGGCGATGGCCGAGAGCGACTTCCGAACCTCGCCGTTCCAGAGGTAGCCGCCGTCGACGACCGAGACCTCGTGGGTGGCGCCACCCCATTCGCGCACCAAGCGGGCGCCGGGCTTGAGCTTCGGGGTCTTCACCCGGCGGATGTCGCCGGTGGTGGCGAGCGCCTCGGCGAGGCCACGGAGTTCGGTGGCCACCGTCTTCTTCAGCCCGCCGAGCGCCTTCTCCTGGAGCTTCCAGGCGACGGCGAGCTCGAGCAGTTCGCGCCGGACGCGGTCGGGCGGGGGCACCCGAAACTGCCGGCGCCATTCGGCGACTAGGTCGTCGCGCTCCATCGTTTCGAGGGCGGCGAGCCGAGCGGGCAGTTCGGCCCGCAGGTCGGAGGACCGTGGCCAGTGACCTTGCCCCCTGGGATGTCCTCGTTCTGAACTGGAATCCGTCGACAGGAGACGGACGATGCGCAAGAGCAGGTTCAGCGAAGAGCAGATCATCGGCATTCTGAAGGAACATCAGGCCGGGGATGCCGGTGGCAAACCTGTGCCGCAAGCACGGCATCAGCGATGCAACGCTTTACACATGGCGATCGAAGTACGGCGGGATGGAAGTCTCCGATGCCCGAAAGCTGAAGGCGCTCGAGGACGAAAACCGGCGTCTGAAGAAGCTCTTGGCGGAATCGATGCTCGACGTCGCCACGTTACGGGAGATGATGGGAAAAAACTTCTGACGCCTGGCTCGCGGAGACGTGCCGTGAACTGGGCGATCGAGAAGAAGGGCTATTCGCAACGCCGTGCCTGTGGGCTCTTAGGCATGGCGCCACGCGTCTATCGCTACGCCTCGCGGCGCGGCGACGACGCAAGCGTTCGGGTGCGTCTGCGGGAGCTGGCGGCGATCCGTCGTCGCTTCGGTCATCGAAGGCTGCACATCCTGCTGAAGCGGGAGGGCGTCGT
This sequence comes from Phyllobacteriaceae bacterium, assembly GCA_012517025.1. GTDB lineage: Bacteria > Pseudomonadota > Alphaproteobacteria > Rhizobiales > Ancalomicrobiaceae > Pinisolibacter. The sequence continues at coordinate 1,513 of JAAYVT010000552.1, forward strand.
CGTGAACCACAAGAAGCTCTTCCGGATTTATCGGGAGGAGCGACTGGCGGTTCGCAAGCGTGGCGGCCGGAAGCGGGCGCTGGGGACGCGAGCACCGATGGCGATCCCCAGGGACCGAACCAGCGCTGGTCGTTGGACTTCGTCTCGGACGCGCTCGTCGACGGACGGCGCTTCCGGGTCCTCGTCGTGGTCGACGACTTCACGCGGGAATGCCTGACGCTGCTGGTCGATACCTCGCTCTCGGGCGTGCGCGTCGCTCGCGAACTGGATCGGCTGGTAGCCCTGCGTGGCCGGCCGGCGATGATCGTCAGCGACAACGGCACCGAGTTCACGTCACACGCCATGCTGCGCTGGTCGGAGACGAACCGCGTCGAGTGGCACTACATCGCTCCCGGCAAGCCGATGCAGAACGGCTTCGTCGAGAGCCTGAACGGGCGCATCCGAGACGAGTGCCTGAATGAGACGCTGTTCCGTGGGCTGGCCCATGCCCGCCTCGTCATCGAAGAGTGGAGAACCGACTACAACACCGAACGCCCCCACACGAGCCTGGACGGGCTCACCCCGAACGAGTTTGCAGCACGGTCCCGAGAGGACCAGAACCGGAACGGATTCTGGTTATGAACGGGGATAAACCGGGGGCAAGGTCAGTCGGAGCCTAGTCGATAGCTCCGATCCCGAAGGCGTCCGGTCCGCACGCGCGCGCCCTCGGTCTCGCGGCGAGGGAAGCCGATTAGCCGACGGTCTCCGCACGCACCTCGAACGACGGTGG
>JAAYVT010000553.1 GCA_012517025.1 Phyllobacteriaceae bacterium
CGCGCCGGCGACGCCCGCCGCCGCCCGCAAGGCCGACTTCATCGCCGCCGCACGCCGCGCCGCGCAGGCCGCCGTCGACACCGCCACGGTCGCCCCGACGGTCGCTCCGAGCGATCGCCCGAGCGCCCCGGCCGCCGAGGAGCCGCGCGAGGAGAGCGCCGGCGCCCTGTCGCGGATCGGCAAGGTCCTGAAGAACCGCCGTCGCCCGCTGGTGTTGGCGACCGCCGCGCTGGTGCTGGCGATCCTCACCCTCCAGGTGATCCCCGATCGCAAGGCGCCGGAGAAGACCGCCGAGGCGGAAACCCGGATCGAGCGCAGCGTCGCCGCCACCGACACCACCGCGACGACGTCGGCCGCCCGGCCGGCGGAGACCGCCGCGCCCGCCGCCGACGCGATGCTGAGCAAGACGCCGGTGACGACGCCGCAGGTCGGCTTCTCGATGCCGTTGGCGACCGACGGTTCGAAGCCGTCGACCCCCGCCGCGCCGTCCGCGGCGACGGCCCCGACGACGGCCCCGACGACGCCGGCCACCCCGCGCCCGGTCGACCCGGCGGCTCGGGCGACCGAGGACGGCGCGCCGACCACGACCGGATCGATCCCGACCACCACGCCGACCGCCCCGGACACCGCCGCCGCGACGACCGTCGCGACGACCGCCGCTCCGGCGACCGGCGAGGCGCTGCCGGAGAAGATCGGCTCGCAGGAGCTGCGCACCGCCGCGACCGGCGGCGACCCGAAGGCGGCGCTCGAGGTGGCGTTGCGCTGGGCCGAGGGACGCGGCGTCGCCGCCGATCCCGCCAAGGCGGCGGAATGGTATCGCAAGGCCGCAGAGGGCGGTCTGGCACCGGCGCAGTATCGCCTCGGCATCGCCTACGAGAAGGGGCTCGGGGTCGGCCGCGACACCGAACAGGCCAAGACCTGGTACAAGGCCGCCGCCGAGAAGGGCAACGTGCGCGCCATGCACAATCTCGGCGTGCTCTACGCCAACGCCCGCGACATGGCGAACGCCGTGCCGTGGTTCCAGAAGGCGGCCGATCACGGCCTGCGCGACAGCCAGTTCAACCTCGGCATCATCAACGCGCTCGGATCCGGCGTGAAGCAGGATCTCGCGGTGTCCTACAAGTGGTTCGCGCTGGCCGCCCGTCAGGGCGACGGCGAGGCCGAGAAGAAGATGACCGAGGTCGCCTCGCACCTCGACCGGGTGACGCTCGCCGCCGCCCGCATGGCGGTACAGACCTGGGTGCAGCGGCCGGCCGACCGGGCCGCCAACGACGAACCGCGCGGCTGGGGCGAAGCCACCGCCGCGAGCGCGCCGACGGCGGCCGATCCGACCGCCGAGGTGCGGCGGGCGCAGCAACTGTTGAAGACGATGGGGCTCTACGCCGGCTCGGTCGACGGCGACGCCGGTCCCGGCACCAAGGCGGCGATCCGCTCGTTCCAGAAGAAGGCGGGGCTGCCGCAGACCGGCGAGGTCGACGGCGCGCTGCTGCAGGCGCTTTCCGGGCGGGCGCTCTGAGCCCGCCCCTCACGCCGCCGTGAAGACCACCGCCGCCCGCCGTCCGATGACGCGGGCGAGGGTGAATCCGCGCGTCGCCAGGAACAGCACGAAGCTCGCCCACAGGCCGTGATTGCCGAGGAGCGGCGCGAGCGCGGCCCAGGCGGCGAAGCCGGCGATGAGCGAGAGCAGCATCATCCGCGCCATCTCGCGCGTCCAGGTGGCGCCGATGAACACCCCGTCCATCTGAAAGGCGAGAAAGCCGGCGAGCGGGGTGACGATCACCCAGGGCAGGAAGCGGACGGCGACCTCGATCACCTCCGGTGAGGTGGTCATCGCCGCGATCAGGGTCGGGCCGGCGAGGGCCAGCACCGTGGCGGCGACGGCGGCGGAGAGCCCCGACAGTCGCGTCGTCAGCCCGACCGCGCGGTCGAAGGCGGCGCGGTCGCCGGAGCCGACGGCCCGCCCGACGAAGGTCTCGGCGCTCGCCGCGAAACCGTCGAGGAACCAGCTGGCGGTCAGGAAGAACTTCTCCAGCACCGCGTTGGCGGCGAGCACCACCGCGCCCTGCGCCGCGCTCTGACGCGAGAAGAAGGCGAAGGCGGCGATCAGCGCGAAGGTGCGGATGGTGAGGTCGCGGTTGACCACGGCGACGGCGCGGAAGGCGGCGAGATCGAAGATCCGGGGCTGCTTCACCGGTCCCAGGCGGCGGCGCTCGACGAGCAGCAACACCAGCGACAGCGACAGCGCGACCGCCTCGGCGAGCACGCTCGCCTTCGCCACCCCGACGACGCCCTCGCGCCAATGGAACGCCATCAGCAGGGCGGCGGCGACGTTGGTGAGATTGAGCGTGGTCTGCTGGACGAGCCCGAGCCCGGCGCGGCCGCGTCCGAGCCACCAGCCGAAGATCGCGTAATTGGCGAGGATCGCCGGGGCGGCGAGGAGGCGGGTCTCGACGTAGGCGCGGGTCGCCGCCCGCACCGCCGGTTCGCCGCCGACCACCAGCAGGCCGAGATCGACGATCGGCCGGGTGAGCGCGAGCAGCGCCAGCCCGCCGACGAGCGCGACCAGCAACGCCCGCAAGAGCACCGCCTCGGCCTCGCCGCGATCGCCGCGCCCGGTCGCCTGGGCGGTCAGCCCGGTGGTGCCGGCGCGCAGGAAGGCGAAGGCGGCGAAGATCAGATCGAACACCACCGAGCCGAGCGCGACGCCGCCCACCGCCACCGCGTCGCCGAGACGGCCGACCACGCCGGTGGCGACCAGTCCGACCAGCGGGGTCGTGAGATAGCCGAGCGTCATCGGCCCGGCGACGCCGAGCACGTCGCGGACGCCGAGGCGCCGCCCCGTCGTCGACGCGGTCGCGATCACCGGGCCCGGCCGGTCAGGCGCAGGATCACCCATACCGGCACCACCAGCACCGCGCCCCACAGCAGGTAGCGCAGCAGGTGCATCACCGCGTCGGTGCCGAAGTGCAGCACCCAGTCGACGAAGCGGTCGACGTTGCCGATCAGCCGGCCGACGAAGGTCACCGGATCGAGGCCGATGGTCTCCAGCACGAAGCCGACGACGATCGACAGGAACACCAGCCACAGGAGCGTGCGCAGCGGCGAGCCGCCGGTGAAACGCGTCAGATCGGTGCGATCCATCGAGACCGTCCTCGAGAGTTGCCGGATCGGACGGCCTTAGCACGCCGGTGCGGCAGGGTCGAGACGACGGCCCCCGCGCATTTCGCTTGAACGGCGCGCCGATCGACGGCATCTCGCGGACACCGTCCCTCTCCTCGCGAGGTCTCATGTCGCGCGTGCCCCTCTCCTCCGGCGACCCGATCGCCGACCGCCGTTTCGCCCACGCCCGCGACTACGCCGCGCGCGGCGAGCCGGGGGCGGCGGCGGAGGTGGCGGAACAGGCGCTGGAGCGGGTGCCGGGGTGGGCGCCGGGGTGGTTCCTGCTCGGCGAATTCCGCGAGGCGGAGGATGCCCGCGAAGCCGCCGTCGCCGCCTTCGAGCGGGCGGCCGCGCTCGATCCGGAGGATCGCTGCGGGGCGGGGCCACGGCTCGCCCGGCTCGGGGCGCGGCCCGCGCCGACGACGCTGCCGCCGGCGCACGTGCGCGACCTGTTCGACGCCTACGCGCCGCGATTCGAACGCAGCCTGGTCGATCGCCTCGGCTATCGCGGTCCCGAACTCGTCGCGACGGCGATCGAGGCGGTCGCCGGCGAGCGGCGTTTCGGGCGGGGGCTCGACATCGGCTGCGGCACCGGGCTGATGGCGCGGGCGCTCGCCGGGCGCGTGGCGCGGCTCGACGGGGTCGATCTGGCCCCGACGATGGTGACGATCGCGCGGGCGAGCGGGCTCTACGGCGAGGTCGTAGTCGGCGACGCGGCGAGCGAACTCGAGCGCCGGCCGAGCGGATCGCTCGATCTCGTCACGGCGGCGGACGTGTTCTGCTACGTCGGCGATTTCCGAGCGATCACGACGGCGACGGCGCGGGCGCTGGCGCCGGGCGGCCTCTTCGGCTTCACCGTCGAGGCGGGCGGGGCGGGCGACGAGCTGCGTCTGGTCGACAGCCTGCGCTTCACCCACGGACGCGGCTACATCGCGGCGGCGCTCACCGCCGCCGGGCTCGATCTCGCCCACCTCGCGGAAGGAACGCTGCGGCGCGACCGCGATCAAGACATCCCGGCCTTCGTCGTCGTCGCGGCCCGGCCGTGATACACTGGCCGACATCATGAACGCCACCTGAACGCACCACTCAGCTCTCGTGCATCCCGGATGGTGCATGGTGGCGCCGACGTCGAGAGACCGAGCCGCCGGTTCGGCTTCGACGCGATCGAACGAGTCGGACCGATGAAGCCGCTTTCTCTCGCGCTGGTTCTCGCCTCCACCCTCGCCCCGCTCGGCCTCGCCGGCTGTCAGACGGCGGAAGGGGACGGCTACACCTATTCGTCCACCTACGAGGGGGCCGGCTACGAAGGCCCCGCCTACGACGGTCCCGTCTACGGGCGGGCGACCTACGGCAGGGTCTACGAGTCCGACACCGTCTACCGGGATCGCCCGGCGACCTATCGGCGCTACGAGCCCGCGACGCCGCGCTTCGAACCGCCGCCGCCGCCGCGCCGCTACGACCCGCCGCCGCAGGCCCGTTTCGTGCCGCCGCCACAGCAGCAGCGCCGGTTCGAGCCGCAGCCGCAGCCCCACTTCGCGCCGCCGCCGCACGGCGACGCCGGCACGCGCCGCTTCGAAGGGCCGGGACCCGGACACGCGCCGAACCGGCCTCCGACCGGCGGCGACGTCCCCTGGGTGCCGGGAACTCAGCCCCGTTGAAATCCGGGCCCGTTGAAATCCGGGCCCATTGAAACCAAATCCCGCGAAGTGCGTTCCGGAAGAGAACGCGAACGGAGGATCCCGATGAAGAAGCTTCTGTCCGGTCTGATGATCGCCGCCACGCTGGCGGGTGGTCTCGCCGCGAGCGTCGGTTCGGCCGACGCCCAGGATTGGCGCTATCGCCGTCCGCCGCCCGGCGGCTGGCATCACCACGATCGCGGTTGGAACGGCGGCGACGCCGCGGCCGCCGCGGCCGCCGGCCTGATCGGCGGCATGATCATCGGCGGCGCGATCGCCCAATCGCAGGCCGACCAGGGGTACGAGGACGACTACGTGGTGCGCCGTCGGCCGCAGCGGGTCTACGTCGACGACGAGGACTATCCGCGGGTGCACCGGACGCCGCATTGCCGGACCCTGATCAAGTACGACATGTACGGCAAGCCGTACGAGTTCAAGGACTGCGATCCGTGATCTTCGCCACGGTCGCCGATCGGGAGCCCTGACCCGACCCCCCGGCGAACGTCCGCTTCCCCTCCCCCCGGGGCGCAGCGGTGGGGCCGATCCTTCCCGGATCGGCCCTTTCGTCGTTTTTCGCCCCTCGACGCACGGGCCTCGCTGCGGCTACCTCTGAGAGCGTGACGACGCCCGACGCCCCGCCCTCGCTCCTGCCCCCGCGCTTCGCCGATTGGCTCGCCGCGCGCGGCTGGTCGTTGCGCCCGCATCAGGCCCGCCTGCTCGAGGCGGGGCGCGACCGACGCTCGGTGTTGTTGATCGCGCCGACCGGCGCCGGCAAGAC